>JAQCHM010000346.1 GCA_027730885.1 Actinomycetota bacterium
CCATTCCCCAGTTGCACGGTCAGTACGCCGGCGATCGCAGCCGGAAAGAGACGCTGGTCGACCACGGATTCCGGTTGCCCTCGGCGGTCGACAACCGCCCCCTGCGGTTCGAGGAGTGGCTGGAACGAACGGGCCAGGTGGTCTTCCTGTCGGCAACCCCGAGCCACTACGAGATCTCACATTCGGCCCAGATCGTCGAACAGATCGTGCGTCCCACGGGCCTCATCGACCCCGAGGTCATCATCAAGCCGACCAAGGGTCAGATCGACGACCTCTTGGACGAGATCACCAAGGTCGTGGGCAACGACGGGCGGGTGCTCGTCACCACCCTCACCAAGAAGATGGCGGAGGATCTCACCGACTATCTCCTGGAGCAAGGAGTCCGTGTCCGGTACCTCCACTCCGAGATCGACACCATCCAGCGCATTCAGACCCTGCGCGGATTGCGCTTGGGCGAGTTCGATGTGTTGGTCGGCATCAATCTGTTGCGCGAGGGCCTCGACCTGCCCGAGGTGCAACTGGTCACCATTCTCGATGCGGACAAAGAGGGCTTTCTGCGCTCAGAGACCTCGCTCATCCAGACCATCGGACGAGCGGCCCGCAACGTCGAGGGCCGCGTCATCATGTACGCCGATCAGATCACCGACTCCATGCAGCGAGCCATCTCTGAGACGAACCGCCGCCGGGGCCTGCAGATGGCTTACAACCTCGAGCGAGGCATCAACCCCCAGACCATCCGCAAGGCCGTCACCGACATCCTCGCCATGATCCGTCCCAACGAGACGGCTCCGACGCCGAACCGAGCCGGGGACAAACGCCGTCGGCGGCCCGAGGAACAGGCCAGGATCAAGGAACTCAGCGCATTGCCCCAGGACGACCTCAACCGCCTCATCCTCACCCTGGAGGAAGAAATGCACGAGGCGTCGGCCGACCTTCGTTTCGAGTACGCCGCGCGGCTACGTGACGAGATTCGCGACCTGCGTCGCGAGCTGCGTGAGATGGTCTGATCTCTTGGGGCCGGCAGTCTTGATTCGGTCCGATGATCGGCCGATAGGCAGCCATGGTTGCGCCGTCCGACCTCGACGCGATCGACCAAGCCGTCGACAGTCGAGACCGTGCTGACTCCGACAGTTCTCGTCCTGACAGTCCTCGTTCAGACAGTCCTCGTTCAGACAGTTCTCGTCTTGACAGTGGGCGCACGGTCGCTGAACGGTTCCGCTGGTCTCCGGCGGCTGGGATCAGGTGGCCCACGTTGGTGGTGGTGCTCGTGGTCGTCTATGCCGCGGTGGCGTTGCTGGTCCGTCCGGGCGGATACCTCAGCACCGACGTCGGCGGCAAAACGGCGAGCATGGCCGCCATGGCAGCCGACGGCGACACTGATCCCGACATCGGCTACTGGTTCGCCGACCGCGATCCCGATGGTCGATTCCACCCGTACGCCAACACCACTCGCGCCCCCAACGGTCAGTGGCTCAACACCACCAGCCTCACGATGGTGTTGCCCGCAGGGCCCGTGTGGTCGCTGGGGGAGCGGTCGGGCATCGGCGGCGAACGCGCGATCTTGGTTTTTCCCTTTCTCGGTGCAGTTGCCGCCGCGTTGGCCGCGGGCGCGCTCGAGCGCCGCATCCGGGCAATGGCAGGGCGACCGCCCACTGCTGGACACCGTTCGGTGCTCGTGGTCGGTCTGGCCACCCCGGTCGCGGTCTATGCGCTCGACTTCTGGGAACACTCACTCGGCCTGGCCGGGATGCTCACCGGGTTGGTGCTGACCCTCGAGGCGATCGGCCCGGTCGAGGCCCGCCCAGTCGTCACCGGCCCCTGGCGAGCGACGTCCTCGGGCGAACGGGCACTCGCAGGCCGCGGGAGCCGGCCTCGCGTTCGGTCTCGCCGGCACCATGCGACAGGAGGCGATGGTCTACGGGATGGTCGCCGGGCTGGCGTTGGGCGGCGCGCTCGTTGCGCGTCGGTCGCCTTTCGCCGCAGCCATCCGCGGTCTCATGATGATGGCCGGATTCGCGGCGATGATCGGAGCCCATGCTGCGGTCGAGGTAGCTGTCACCGGGGGTTCGTCCCGGGGCGGTCGGGCCGCAGGAACCGTGGGAGGCGTTGGCGTCGGTCTGGTCGAGCGGCTGCATACGGGCTTGATCACGCTGCTGTTCCCGCTCAACGGCGAGCATCCGCTGTCGTACACGCTTGGCATCGGGCTGGTCATCGCCCTCGCCTGGTGGTCGGCGACCCGGCTGGCCGGTGGGAACGACAAGCTGGCGACCTCGGGTCTCCGCGCCGTCGCCCTCTGCATCGGTGCCGTGTGGTTGGCCTTCGGGCCCCGTTTCGTCCCCGGTCTCGTGCCGACGACCCCGCTGGCTGTCATCGGTGCAGTCGCCGTGTTCCGGGGCCGGCACATCCTCCTCGGCGCCCTGGCGCTCGTGCCGGTCCAGCTGGTGCTGGCCGTGCAGTTCACCGAGGGGGCCTACGTCCAGTGGGGTGGCCGGTACCTCTTGACCACCGGCGCCACGCTAGCGGTCGCCGCGATCGCCCTGGTCGCCGATGACCACCGGCGAACGGTCGCGGTCGTGGCCGTCGCCGGTCTGGTGACGACGGCCTACGGTGTGTCGTGGCGCATCGAACGGGCCGAGCGCGTCGGTGACGACTGGGCCGCGCTTCTCGACGCGTCGAACGCCGCCGAGGCCATCGCCGTCGGGGATGTCGTGGTGGTGTTTCTCGACGGCCATCACGCTCGCGAGGCTGGACCTCTGTTCCTGGATCGTCGGTGGCTGGCCGCTCCCGAACCCGACGCCCTCCCCGACCTGTTCGAAGCCCTTGCCGCCGCGGGCGAGACCAGCTTCCTCTTCGTCGCTCCCGACATGCTCGAACTCGACATCGATGAAGCGCCGCCGTCCTGGGCCGGAGACTTCGTACCGACCGAGCAGCTCGGCGCACTCGAAGTTTTCGAGAGCCAGCTCATTCTGTTCGAACTCGAACACACGTTCTGAGGCGCTGCGCCCGGTAGGCTCCGGGCGTGAGCAACAAGATCGTCATTCGAGGGGCGCGCGAGCACAATCTTGCCAACATCGACCTCGAGCTCCCCCGAGACAAGCTCATCGTGTTCACGGGGCTGTCCGGTTCCGGCAAGTCCTCGCTGGCATTCGACACGATCTACGCCGAGGGTCAGCGCCGCTACGTCGAATCGCTGTCGGCCTATGCGCGGCAGTTTCTCGGGCTCATGGAGAAGCCCGACGTCGACGGCATCGAGGGGCTTTCGCCGGCCATTTCGATCGAGCAGAAGACGGTGTCACGCAATCCTCGCTCGACCGTGGGTACCGTCACCGAGGTGTACGACTATCTGCGCCTGCTCTGGGCCCGTGCCGGCGTGCCCCACTGCCCGAGTTGCGGGGAGCCTGTGCTGCGTCAGTCGGCGACACAGATCGTCGATCGCCTGCTCGAGCTCGAATCGGGCACGCGCATCGAGGTGATGGCCCCGCTGGTGCGCGGTCGCAAGGGCGAGTTCCGCGACCTCTTCGAAAAGGCTCGTCGTGATGGTTTTGTGCGCGCCCGGGTCGACGGAGCGACGATTGAGCTTGCCGATGCACCCGCACTGAACCGCAATCAGAATCACGACATTGCCGTGGTCGTCGACCGTCTGGTGATCAAGGCTGAAGATCGGGCCCGCCTCGCCGATTCGGTCGAAACCGCACTGCGCACCGCCGATGGGCTCGTCGAGGTCGTCGAGCACCCGAAGTCGGGTGAGCCGGTCTCGCATCTCTTCAGCGAGCACTATGCCTGCGCGAGCTGTGGCACCTCGCTGGCCGAGCTGGAGCCACGCCAGTTCTCGTTCAACTCGCCCTTCGGCGCCTGCCCTGACTGCGACGGCCTCGGCACACGGCAAGAGGTCAACCCGAGCCTGCTCCTCGCTGACGATTCGCTCACCCTGCTCGAAGGTGTGGTGCTGCCGTGGGGGGCTCCGAGTGGTCACCTGCGCGATTC
>JAQCHM010000347.1 GCA_027730885.1 Actinomycetota bacterium
GAGCCTGCCGACCCGACTCGGCCCAACGGTCGGTGAACTCGGTGCGGAGCATCCGGGCCCATTGGCCGGTGAAGGCGTCGGAAACGACCGTCTCTCCGTGGTCCCCTATCAGCTTCTGCTTCCAGACATCGTTGGCCTGCGATTCCTGGGTGGCGACGAACCGTGTTCCGAGCAGCGCGCCTTGGGCGCCTAGTACCAGCGCAGCGGCCAGGCCGCGACCGTCGACGATGCCGCCGGCAGCAACGACCGGCACCGGTGTTCCCGCTGCGGCGAGTCGTCGGATGACCTCGGGCAGCAGGGTGAACAGCCCGCCACCGACCGCTTGCTGTTGGGGTAATTTGGCACCAACGCTGCGGTGGCCGCCGGCCTCACTTCCCTGGACAACGACCACATCGGTGCCCTGCGCGGCAGCGGCGAGGGCATCGGCGACCGAGGTCACCATGGCGATGACCTTGGTCCCGTGCTCGTGGAGCCGCTGCGTGAGCTCGGTCTCCGGGATACCGAGACCGGCCGAGAAGACCGGGATTCGCTCCTCGAGCATCACCTCGATGGCCGGTCCGACCAGATCGGTGGGTGCCGGCGGGCGATCGAGCTTCGGCGGCAGGTCATGTCGGGGCCGGTAGTCGTTGAGCACACTCTGCATACCCCGGACGAGATCGTCGTCGAGTCGACCGACGTCGACGGGCGTGCGGACGTCGGCATGCAACCAGATGTTGACCCCGAAGGGCCGATCGGTCAGTTCGCGCACCTTCTCGATCCCGGACCGCAGCGCTTCGGGTCGCAGGTTGAGCGCCGCGAGAATGCCGAGTCCGCCGGCGTTGCTGACCGCGGCCACGAGCTCGGGGCCCGCCACGCCACCCATCCCCGACTGGAGGATGGGATGGGTGATACCGAGGAGCCCGCGGAGCGCAGAGTTGGAGACAGGCATGCCTCAAGCCTAGGGTCGCGCCCATGCTGAGCTGGAACATTGGCAACGCCAAGATCACGTCCATCGTCGAGTCCGAGACCCCGACTTCACCCCGGTTCATGTTCAAGGACATGACCAAGCTCGACGTCTTGGCGCGGGTCGAGAAGGCGCCCTGGTTGCAGCCCCACTTCATCAGCCCCGACGGCTACCTACTCCAGAAGATCCAGTGCCTCATCGTCGACGTCGACGATCTACGCATCGCGGTCGACACCTGCATCGGCAACGACAAGGAACGCAGCAACGAGCTGTGGAACAACCTGCAGGGTCCGTTCCTCGACGACATGGCCAAGGCGGGCTACCCACCGGAGTCCATCACCCACGTGGTGTGCACACACCTCCACGTCGACCACGTCGGATGGAACACCAAGCTGGTCGACGGCGAGTGGGTTCCCAGCTTTCCCAACGCCCGCTACCTCTTCGTCGACACCGAGTTCGACCACTGGGAGACCACCGAGAGCCTGTTCGACGGCGAGGACGTGTTCGGCGATTCGGTCGCGCCGATCGCCGCTGCGGGAGTGTCGGACCGGGTAGCGATCGATCACCGCATCAACGACTCGGTGTACTTCCAGCCGACACCGGGTCATACCCCGGGACACATCTCGTTGGTCATCGATTCCGAGGGGCAGAAGGCCATCATCACCGGCGACATGACCCACAACCCGATGCAGATCGCCGATCCGGACTTGTCGTCGATGTTCGACACCGATTCCGATGCCGCCCGCGTCACCCGACGGGAGGTCTTCCCCGGCTGGGCCGACGGCACGACGCTGGTCATCGGGACCCATTTCGGAAGCCCCACCGCCGGCACGATGTCGCCCGACGGCGACGGCTACAGACTCAACGTCTGATCGGATCGCTCGTACACCCATGGTTTCAGACGCCGAAGATCCAGCAGCCGTCCCGATCCGACCCGCCGCCACGGTCATCCCGTTGCGAGACGGTTCCGACGGCATCGAGGTCCTCGTGTTGCGCCGAGACGACAACCTCGCGTTCCACGGCGGCTCCTGGGTGTTCCCCGGCGGACGAGTCGACGACGCCGACTTCGTCACCAGCGCCACCGACGACGTTGCGGTAGCCGCTCTCCACGCCGCGGTTCGAGAGGCCAAGGAAGAGGCCGACCTCGACCTCGAAGCCGACCAGTTGGTGTCCTTCGCCCACTGGACCACGCCGCTGGGTCGTAATCGCCGCTTCGCCACCTGGTTCTACGTGGTCCACGTGCCCGACGGGGTCGGCGGTGAGGTGACCATCGACGACAGCGAGATCCGGGCGTTCGAATGGCATCCGATCAGTGAAGCCATCGCGGGGTGCGAGCGAGGCGAGATCAACCTGGCCGGCCCCACCTACGTCAGCCTCTTGACCTTGGCGTCGCACCCGTCGGTGACCGCCGCGCTCGACGTCGTCCGCGCAACCGACGACGCCGTCTTCCTGCCGAAACTGATCAAGGGACCGAGCGGGACCTTCTCGCTCTACCAGGGCGATGCCGGCTACGAGGCCGGCGACCTCGAAGCCGCCGGCCCTCGCCACCGCATGCAGATGCTCGAGAAGGGCTACCGATACTTCAACGAGCTGAGCTGAGCCCGGCGCCTCAGCTCTTATGGGCCTTCCACGTGTCGTAATCGACGACAGGCAGGCCGTCGGACTTCCAACCGCCGAAGCCGGTCTCGATGTGGGCGGCCTTCGCGAGGCCCATGTCCCTGGCCACCTTGGTTGCCAGTGCGGAACGCAGACCGCCCGCACAGAAGATGATGAACTGCCGGTCCTCGGCGAACTTCTCCTTGAAGTACGGAGAGTCGGGAGCGATCCAGAACTCCAGCATCCCCCGCGGAACGTGCCAGGCGCCAAGCACGGCGCCATCGCGTTCGAGCTCGCGGACGTCACGGATGTCGACTAGCAGGGCGCCGTCCTCCTCGACCCGACGTTGGGCCTCGGCCGGCGACAGGTTCTCGACTTCGGCCTTGGCTGCGTTGACCATGTCCATCACGGACTTCATGGTTGAGGGTCCTTCCAGGATGCGAGTGCTGGTCGAATTGTCGCCCAGCTCATGCAAAAGGTCACGTTAGGCTCAAGGATGGTGAAGGTCGTTCCGTAGATCGAGAACGGGCCCGCACGGGCGAGCCAAGAGACGAACCAGGTAACGAAAGAAGGTCAGGCCATAAAGCGGATCATCGGAGGAGCGGTGGTGGCCGGGATCGCCGTGTTCGGCGGAGCGAACGCGTTCGACGCCAACACCACGAGGGACGAATCCGGCGAGATCGTCGAGGCCGGAGGGCTCGGCGTGTTCGCGATGGAGGTCGGCGACTGTTTCCAGGTGCCGATCGAGGACCTGGTCCAGTCGGTCGAGGCCGTGCCCTGTACCGAGCCACACGACGCTCAGGTCTACGCCAAGTTCGACATGCCGGACGGCCCCTACCCGGGCGAACCCGCAATCTACTAGGCCGGCGATACCGGGTGCCTCGAACGGTTCGCCGCCTTCGTCGGCAAGCCCTTCGAGGAATCCGCGCTCTACTTCAACTACCTCAACCCGACGTTGGAGACGTGGGACGAACCGACCCTCAAGGATCGCGAGATCGTCTGTGTGATCGTGACCGGCCCGGACGCCGCTCCCCTGACCCAGGACATGCAGAAGTCGAAGCTGTAAGGGATGCCCTGCATCCGGTCATACTTACCGGATGCAGGGACACACCGTCACCCACTGGGGCCCGTTCGTCGTCACCGCCGACGAGGGCCGGGTCACCCGAGTCGAGGGGCACCCCACCGACCCCGACCCCTCCCCCATCGGGCAGGGGTTGCTGGCTGCCACCGAGTGCCGGATCGCCCGGCCGTCGATCCGCCGTTCCTGGCTGGTCGATGGTCCGGGAGCCGCCAGCGCTCTGCGAGGCGTCGATTCGTTCGTCGAGGTCGAATGGGAGGAAGCGCTCGACCTCGTGGCCCGCGAGCTGTCACGGGTCAAGGAGGACTTCGGGAATCCGTCGATCTACGGAGGATCCT
>JAQCHM010000348.1 GCA_027730885.1 Actinomycetota bacterium
GCGGCTTGGGTTCCAACGCCATGGCCTCGGTCGGGTAGAAGTCGCTGTCGAAGTCGATGCGATCGTCACCCCAGTAGCGGCGGAGCAGTTCGATCGCCTCGTCCATTCGCTTGCCCCGGTCAGCGAAGTTCTCGTGAAGCGCGTCGTACTCGGACTGTTGCCAGCCAACCCCGATACCCAATCGAACCCGGCCGCCCGACAACGTGTCGATGGTGCTCACCTGCTTGGCTACGAGGGCCGGCTGGCGTTGGGGCAGCACCAGCACCTCGGTCGACAAGCCGACCGTCGTGGTGGCCGCGGCCAAGTACGACATCAGGGTCAGCGCCTCGAGGATGGGCATCTGGGCCGGATACATGGAGTCCGGGCGGGTCGGTACGGAATACCCCATCACCACATGATCGAAGATCGCGATCTCGTCATAGCCGAGACCCTCGATGGCCTGCCCCATCTCGATGACCTTCGCGGGGCCTTCCCGATACGCGACGCTCGGAAACTCGACGGAGAGTTTGACCGGGTTGGACATGACGCGACCTCAGCGATCAGGTGGGCGGTGATGACGGATGGGGCGGGGGGTCCGGAACGGTTCGGGCCACTTCGACCAGGACGGGCCGACCGAGAAGCCGCCGTCGACCGCGAACTCCTGGCCGGTCACCCAGACGGACTCGTCGGACGCGAGGAACAGGGCCATGTTGGCGATGTCGGACGGTTCGCCCACTCGGCCGAGCGGCTGGGCGCCCTCGCTGCGCTCTCGCATCTTGTCGATCTGCTCGTCGGTGGCATCGGGGCGTCCGAAGGCCAACGGGGTCGCGATGAACCCAGGGCAGATGGCGTTGCACCGTACGTGACCGTCGGCCAGTTCGAGGGAGAACGTCTTGGTCATGGCGATGACGGCCGCTTTGGCCACCGAGTAGAGGTGCGGGGCGTAGCCCGACCGCAGACCGGCGACCGACGCGGTGTTGATGACGCTGCCGCTCCCCTGCGCCATGAGGATCGGCGCCGCGTACTTCACGCCGAGGAAGACCGATTTGAGCAACACGTCGAAGGTGATGTCGTAGTCGTCGACCGAGGTCTGGGCGATCGGGCCGAGCGCTCCGCCGAACCCTGCGTTGTTGAACAACACGTCGAGACGTCCGAATCGGTCGACTGCCTCGGACACCATGGCGGCGACGTCCCCCTCTTTCGAGACATCGGTCCGAAGGAACGCGGCGCTCGGGCCGAGGCGACCGACGAGGGCAGTGGCCTTGTCGGCGTCGAGGTCGGCAACCAGCACCCTGGCCCCTTCGGCGACGAACCGCTCGACGGTGGCCGCGCCGATACCGGACGCACCACCGGTGACGATCGCAACCCTGCCATCGAGCTTTCCGGTCGAGGGGTCACCCATAGCTGACACCCAGTCCCGCGCGGGCGTCGGCTTGGACGCCGTAGTTCGGGATCGGGTAGCGCAATCCGTTACGTGACAGCACTTCGAGGCCCGCGATGGCCTTGGGCAGGAACTCGGGCGGTGTTGCCATCAGCAATTCGTCGTCCTGTACGCCGCCGTAGCGCCGCTCGGCGAAGCAGGGAATCGACACGCTGGGCTCCCGGAGTTTCAACGCCCGACCCCACGAGTCGGCGCAGGCAGACTCGCCGACGCAGCCCCACTCGAAGTTCTTGTACCCCGACCACTGCAGACCGTTGATGAGCAGAATCATCTGTGCCGGCGTGGCGTAGATGAGGCAGATGTCGGGCGGATCGAGGCGTCCCGTCGTGAGCGGCGAGACTGCCATCGCCTGGTACTTGCCGAAGGGCACGGTGTGCATGGCCTCCTGGTGGGCGGCGGAGTCTTCGAGCGTCTCGTACCAGACCCCCTTCATCCGCGACCCCGACAGCCAGTCGTCGTCGCGAGGGTGCAAGCCGAGCACAGCGCCACACTGGGCGCCGACGAGATCATCGACGGTGATGCCAACGGTCCAGTTGAGACGACACGCCATGCCGACGATCTGATCGGTCGTGTGGATGTCCTTCGGACGCCGGATCTTGGGGATGGCCTCCATCTCCTCCCGGGTCTCAAACATCTTCATGCCAATGGGCGTGGTCCGCAGCCGCAGCAGCCGGTTGAGGTCGTCGACGGTCTTGTGCCAGTCGATCGGTGCCCCGGCCAGGTGGACGGCTTGTTCGGTGGTCGTAGGTTCGCTCACGTCCGTGACCCTAATTCCCCGCCCCGACCCCGGCCAACCGACCCAAGACGCCAGCTCCCCCCAACCGCTCCCCCCAACCGTTCTGCAAGCCCCCACCACCGCAGTTCCGGTCTGCAAGCCTGCCGCCCCTTCAGGGGGCGGCGGGTCTTCCAGAACCGGGCTGGGGAGGGCCGGTCGTGCAGAACGTCGGCGGTCGAGGTCCGGTTCGAGGTTGGTCAGGTGAGGACGAAACCGTCGTAACCCTGCTCGGCGACCTCGGCCAGGCGCATCCGTATCCGCGGAGCGCCGCCGTTGTAGGCCACCGGACGCATCTCGTCGCGGTCATCGAGGTTCGAGTTGTAGCCCGTGAACCACGACTTGACCTTGCCGAGCAGCACCATGTCGTACAGGTCACGCACGTGCTGGACCCATTCCCGCTCGGCCTCCTCGGTGGTGTCGATCCGGCTGACTCCTTCGGCCCGAAGGTGTTCGAGCAGCGTCGTCAACCAGTCGACGGCCTCCTCGATGCCTCGACCGAAGTTGGTGAACCCCGACCCGGCCTGCGGACCGGCGACCATCAACAAATTCGGGAATCCCGCGGTCTGGATGCCGAGGTAGGTCACCGGACCCTTGGCCCACTTCTCCTTCAGGGTCTGGCCGCCGACCCCGACGAATTCGATTGCGTCGAAGGCACCGGTGACCGCGTCGAATCCGGTTGCGTACACGATGACATCGACCTCATAAGTGGTGTCGGAGGTCTGGACCCCGGTCTCGGTGATCGAGGTGATGGGGGTCTCGTTGAGATCGACGAGATGCACGTTCGGCTGGTTGTACGCCTCGTAGTAGCCGGTCTCCATCGGGACCCGCCGCGTACCGAAGCCGTGGTCCTTGGGTACGAGCTTCTCGGCCAACGCCGGATCGTTCACCCGGTCACGGATCTTGCCGGCGACGAACGCGGTGAACTCCTCGTTGGCCTCCTCGACCAACAGGACATCGCGGAAGTTGCCCTGCCAGATGCGGAATCCGGACGATGCGTACAGCTCCTCAAAGAACGCGTACCGCTCCGCCTCGGCGACCTCGCCGAGGTTGCGACGGTCGGCCCGGTGGATGAAGCCGCCCGGCGTCTTGGCGCACAACGCGAAGATCTCGTCGTAACGGGCCCGAATGTCGGCCATCTCCTCCGGCGTGATGGGGCGGTTGTGCAGCGGGGCGCACCAGTTGGGGTGACGCTGGAACACGAACAGTTCGCCCGCCGTTTCGGCCACCCGAGGGATCAGCTGCACCGCGGTCGCGCCGGTGCCGATCACCGCCACCCGCTTGCCGGTCAGGTCAATGCCCTCGTGGGGCCACTGATAGGTGTGGAACCAGGGGCCCTCGAAGCGATCGATACCCTCGAGCCGCGGCATCGTCGGCCGGGACAGGATGCCGACCGCGGTCACGACGAACCGGCTCCGAATCGTTCGGCCATCGTGCAACTCGACGGTCCAGGCAGACGAGGCCTCGTCGAAGCGGGCGCCGCGGGCCTTGGCCCCGAACTGCATGTGCCGGCGCAGGTCGAACTTGTCGGCCACATGGTTGAGGTAACGGAGGTTCTCGGGCTGGGACGAGAAGTGCTCGCTCCAGTCCCATTCGTCAAGCAATTCGTCGGAGAAGGAGTAACCGTAGGTGTAGCTCTCGGAGTCGAAGCGACACCCCGGGTAGCGGTTGTGGTACCACGTACCGCCCAGGCCGTCCGCCGCTTCGAGCACTGTCGTGTTCAGGCCCATCTCGACGGCCCGGTACAGCT
>JAQCHM010000349.1 GCA_027730885.1 Actinomycetota bacterium
ATCGAGACGGCCAATCGGCTGGAGGGCACGGGCCACCAGAACGAGCAGCTGATGCTGGGAGCCCGTCGGTTGGGGGAGAACATCGCCCGGACTCCCGCTTTGGTCATCCCCACCATCATCGGTTGCCATGACGGCAGTGGGCGTCCCGGGCTGTTCGACTCGGTCATCCAGTCGGCCTGGAGCTTCATGGTCGCGCTGCGATCGCGGGGCTTGGGCACCGTGTGGACCACCATGTTCCTCAACGAGCAGGACGCGGTGGCCGAGCTGCTCGGCCTGCCGGCCAATGTCACCCAGATCTGCCTGTTCCCCGTGGCCTACACCGTCGGCACCGACTTCAAGCCCACCGCTCGTCGGTATCCGGCGCGGGACATCGCCTACTTCGATCGCTATGGCCACACCCGGGCCACCGATGGAGCCGAAGGCGTAGTGGCCGAGATCGATCTGAAGGCCAAGCCCGCCTTCGTCGGTCAGTCCATCGAGCAGATGCCACATCCGCCCGAGTGGCGGATCGTGATCGAGCAGGTGCCCGGTGGTAGCCGGGTTCGGGCGCACGGGCCCAGACAAGCGGTCGACGGAGCGGCCAACACGCTCGCCGATGTCCGTCACTGGCTGAGCGAACTCGAACAGACGACACTGTCCTAACTATCCCGTACTGTCCTGACCCCTACTGTCCTGACCCCTACTGTCCTGACCCGTTCTGTCCTGACCCGTACACGAGTCCGGCCAATCAATCCGACCACAAGCGAGGAAACGCAAATGACCGATGAGAAGAACATCACCATTGCTGCTGGTGGCCCGTACATCGTGACCGGCAACGTCGCGATCAGGTCGAAGAGTGCGATCATGTCCGAGCTGGGCGAGCCGTTGGGCTGGAAGACCGAGCCTGCGGCCGAGACCAAGGCACGAGTGGCGCTGTGTCGGTGCGGGGCGTCGGCGAAGAAGCCCTACTGCGATGGCGCACACGCGAGGACCGAGTGGGACGGGACCGAGAACGCCCCCCCAAGGCAGCTACCCGGAACGGGCCAAGAGCCTGGGCGGTGAGGGCGTCGAGGTCTTCGATGACCGATCGATCTGCGTACACGCGGGATTCTGTGGCATTCAGGTCACCAACGTCTGGAAGATGGCAAACCAGACCGGAGATACCCGCATCCGAGCCCAGGCGATGGCCATGGTCGAACGGTGCCCGTCGGGAGCGCTGCCCTACGCCGTCGACGGCCAGATGATCGAGCCCGACCTTCCGAACGAAGTGGCCGTGATCCCCGACGGTCCGCTGTGGGTGAGTGGCGGTGTCGTCGTCACTCGCTCGGACGGCACGCCGATGGAAGTCTGCAACCGCGTCACGCTGTGCCGATGCGGTCAGTCGGCATCCAAGCCCTTGTGCGATGGGTCGCACAAGGAGGCCGGGTTTAAGGGCTGACAGCCCAGTTCGGCGTCCGCTTCTCGGCGAAGGCCCGAGGCCCCTCGATCCGATCGGTTCCCGTCAACCAGGCCCGCTCGGCCGGGCTGACGTAGGCCGCCGCGTCGGCCAGGGACAGGTGGAGGGCGTCGAGAGCCGACTGCTTGGTTGCGCGAAGCGATTGGGGCGAGCAACGGCGGACGTCGGCCACCCAGGCGTCGACCGCAGCATCGAGTTCGGCGTAGGGCACGACCTCGTTCACGAGGCCCAGTTCGGCCGCGCGGGCGGCGGAGAAGTGTCGGCCGGTCAACAGGTAGCCCATGGCCAGATGATGGGGAATCTGCCGTGGCAGCCGGTGAATTCCCATCGCCCCGGCGATCAGCCCGCGACGGGCCTCGGGCAACCCCATCTCCACATGGTCGGCGGCGACGATGATGTCGCAGGCCAGCGCGAGCTCGAGCCCGCCCCCGAGGGCCACGCCGTTCAACCGGGCGACGAGCGGCTTGGTGATGTCGAACCGAAACTGGAGGCGGGTGAGCGCGGCCATGCGCCGATCGGCCTCGGCCCGAACCTCGTCCGACGAGCTGCTGATCTCCGCTGTCCACTTGAGATCCCGGCCGGCGCAGAACGAACGGTTTCCGGCGCCGGTGATGACCGCAACGTGGATGTCGTCGTCGGACTCGACGCGGTCGATGGCGGCCGCGAAGGCCTCGTGGGTGTTGATGTCGAACGCGTTCATCCGCTCGGGTCGATCGATGGTGATGCGGGCGACGTGGTCGGTGACGTCGAGGACGATGGTGCTCATGGCCCCATTCCATCACCACGCCTCGTCGCATTCCATCATTCCTGCTAGAAGTGGGTCATGAAGGTCGAGATCTGGTCCGATGTCGTCTGCCCCTGGTGCTACATCGGCAAGCGGCGTTTCGAGAGAGGACTGGCGGCGTTCCGTCAGGAGAACCCCGACGTCGAGATCGAGGTCGCGTACCGCTCGTACCAGCTCGACCCGACCGCGCCCGGTGGTCGCGCCGAGCCCGTCGTCGCGGCATACGAGAAGAAGTTCGGGGGGCCCACCCAAGCAGCGGAGATCATCGATCGAGTGACATCCGAGGCGGCAGGGGAGGGTCTGGCGTTCCGGATGGACATCGCCCAGCGAGCGAACACGCAGATGGCCCACCGCCTGCTGGTGTTGGCCGAGCGGGAGGGCGTCCAGCACGAGATGAAGGAGCGGCTGATGCGTGCCTACTTCAGCGAGGGCGAGTCGGTCGGTGTACTCGAGACGCTGGTGCGCCTGGCCACCGAGGTCGGCCTGGATGGCGAAATGGTCGGTGAGTGGTTGGCTGGGAACGCGGGGAAGGCCGAGGTGCTGAGTCACTTCGAGTTCGCCATGCAAGCCAACATCACCTCGGTGCCGACGTTCGTGTTCGATCGCCAGGCCGGAGTCGCCGGGGCCCAACCGGCCGAGGTCTTCACCCAGATCCTGGCTGAGCTGTACACCCGGGCCTAGCGGCGTCGGGCCGGCGACGCTACCTGGCCCGCCTCGGTGGTCAAAGCTACCTTGGTGCCGTGCCCCTCTCTGTCGAAGAATTCCGCCGCGAGGCCCAAGCCTTCCTGGCCGGCTCCGAGGCCGCCGGCATCGCGTGCCCCGCGTTCGGCTCGATCATGCCACCCCCCATGTTCGAGCGGGCCGACGCATGGCAGCGCCACTGTTTCGCCAACGGGTTCGCCGGCTTCGACTGGGAGATCGAGTACGGCGGGCGGGGCCTGACCAGCGCGCATCAGTTGGCCTGGTACGAGGAGTGTGCGAAGGCCGGCGTGGCGCCGTACATGAACATCCAGGGCTATATCCTCGCCGGGGGTGCCATCCGCAAGTTCGGCACCGAGGACCAGAAGGAGCGATACCTGCGGGCGACGCTGGCCGCCGACATCGTCTGGTGCCAGCTCTTCAGCGAGCCAAGCGCCGGGTCCGACCTGGTGAGCCTGCGCACGCGGGCCGTGTCCACCGGCGACGGTTGGCTCGTGACCGGCCAGAAGGTGTGGTCGTCGACCGCACAGTTCGCCCAGCACGCCATCCTGCTGGCCCGGACCGACGCCGATGAGCCCGGTCACCGCGGAATATCATTCTTCCTCTTCGACATGGCCGGCCCCGGTGTCGAGGTCCGGCCACTGCGCCAGATGACCGGGGATTCGGAGTTCTGCGAGGTCTTTCTCGACGAGGCTCCAGTGGCTCCGACCGATCTCCTCGGCCCCGAGAACGGCGGCTGGACCGTGGCGTCCTCGGTACTAGCCGACGAACGAGCGTCAGTGGGCGTCGACGGCATCGGCCTCGCCCGGACGCTGAGCATCATGAGGCAGCGGGCGAGATCGTCGGAGGTCGGACACGACGACCGTCTGGCTCGGCTCAACGGACACGGCCTGGCCCTCGGCCAGTTGCTGGCGCGCAGCGGGACCGACCCCCTGCTCGGCCCGCTCACCAAGCTCGCCCTGACCGAGCTGACCAGCCGGCTCACCGATTACGCCGCCGACGCTCTCGGGCCCGAGGGC
>JAQCHM010000350.1 GCA_027730885.1 Actinomycetota bacterium
TTTCGTGGCGGGTGATCGGCGACGCGGCCGCGTTCGTCGGGGGTATCCGGGCGCTCGTCGTCCAGACCGCTCATCCGGAGGTCCTGGCAGGTGTCGAGCAACACTCCCGATATCGAGATGACCCGTTCGGACGGCTCAACCGCACGTCGGTCTACGTCACCGAGACGATCTTCGGCGCAATTCCCGAGGTCGAATCCGCGGTTGCCGCTGTCCGCAACGCACATCGACCGGTGCGTGGACGGTCCGAGCGCGGCATGCCCTACAGCGCCGGCAACCCGGCGTTGGCGGCATGGGTCCACAGCATTTTGCCCATATCGTTCCTCGTCGCGTTCCAGACCTACGGATCGGAACCGCTCTCCGCAGAAGATGCCGACCAGTTCGTCCGCGAACAAGCCCGAATCGGCGCACTGCTCGACGCATCACCGCTGCCAACCACCGCGGCCGCACTCGCAGACTGGATCGAGGATCATCCCGACATCAACCGCTCCGACGCTCTCGCTAACTCGATCGAGTTCCTTCGCAAGCCCCCGCTTCCCTTCGGCGTCGCACTCGGGTACCGACCACTTTTCAACGCCGCGCTAGCGACGATCCCGCCGTCGATCCTGGACGTGATCGGCTTGTCGACGAACCGGCCCGGCGCGGCGATTGGCCGAACGGCGGTCAAGAGCCTGCGGTGGGCGCTGGGGTCATCGCCGTCGTGGCACCTCGCGCTCGTCCGCTCCGGTGCGGCGGTGCCGCCCGGACTCTTCCGGCAACCGCTTCCGACACAGCACGCGGCGCGAGTAAACCAGCCGTGATTGCTTGAGCCAAGATCCATTTCGGCGCCATGCTCGATGTCGACCACCGAGTGCGCTGAACTTCATCGACGGTTCGCGGAAGCAGCGTGACGGGCCTGCTCGACGAGATCACCGAGGGTGCGACCTGGCTCGCCGACGAGCGTCGGTGTGCGGGCCGCCCGCAGCCGGTCGGCGGTGGCGTTCGCCAGATCGGCCGTATCGGGCATCGTCACGGTTATCGCGGCGAGGGTGATGTCATGCACGGCGCAGAAGTCGACGATGTCATCGGCCGGCATGTCGGATCCGAGATGGTGTACGTGCCAGTTGTCCTCGCGGAGTACCACGGCCGCCATCGTCGTGGGCAGCGAATGCCGATCTCCCGACAGCGCCGCCACCATCGCAGTTCCCCGTCTGCGGCCGCGCGGGTTCGGCATGAACTCGCCGAGGACGCGTTCGCCAATCGCCGACGCCCGATGCTCGGTCGAGATCGCGAGTTGGCCGTCGTGCCACGCTTGGCCGATCCGACGTAGCGACGGAACGAACAAGCCGCAAATGACATCGATCATTGCCGACCCCTCGTCGACGAGTTTGCGGGTGAGTTTGCCGACCGTCTTCTCGTCACCATTCACCAGTGCGTCGTGGAATCGATCCGCAGACCTGTCTAGGCGAGCGGCGCTCGGTGCGGTCCGCGCCGTCGGCGTCCGTCGGGCCTTGTCCAGCGCAGCCAGGTCGTCGCGCTCGACGACGTACCGTCCTCCGATCATTCTGGCGTCGAGTCGGCCGACGCGTACCCAGCGATAGGCGGTCTGGTAATGCACGCCCAGTTCATCGGCTGCGGCCTGGAGGTCGAGTGCATCTGTTGATCCCACGAGCCGAGAATAGGCGGGCCCACTCATGATTTCATACTAATCGAGAATAAAAGAGGCTAAACAGTGCTAAAATAGGATTCATGATTGACGCAGGCGTGCTCGGATCCAAGGTTGCACCGTCGGCCGGCTGCTACGAGATCTCGCCGAATCGGCCTTACATGGACAATCTCGATGGTCTTGTCGCGTCCAATGACTTCATCTGGTCGCTGCGTCGATCGGCAGAACTCGCCGACGTCGCCTGTCGCTCGGCGCACCCGGCGGCCCTGGTGCGTGACCTGCTCTCGTTCGCCGACGACGGTGTGTTTCAGACCTTGTTGGCGATCGAGTCGTTGGCGGTCGTTCGGTATGACTCGTCCGATGAGGCGCTGATCGACCTCCTGTCGCATGCCGCTCCGATCGTGCGTCGACACGCGAGTTGGCGGCTCGGTCGACGCCTTCCGACCCATCGGGGGCTGACCCCGCTGTTTGCGCAACTCGCCGTCGGCGGGATCGACACGATGCACGCGCACCGCACCTTGCGGCGGTGGGCGACGATCAGTCCGCAGGCCATCTCGGCTCGCATCGTCCAATCGTTGGCGGTCGACGTCGGCTCTCGAGTGCGGGCCCGTCTCGTCGACCTGCTCGCGGCCATCGACGGCACGACCTACGCATTGCTCCGCGTGGCCGCAGACCCGAACGAAGCGAGTTCGGCACGGGTCGCAGCGATCGGAGCGCTGGGCGAGCGGGACGGCGCCGCTGTTGAGTCGGCACTGTTGCGGCTTGCACGCGCCGACGACGAGATTGGTACACACGCGGCGTTGGCGCTCCACGATCTGACAACGGCCGACATCTTCTCATCGCATCGTGTCGATGTTGGCCTGCGTGTTGCGCAGCTCGTGTTGGCCGGTGGCCTTGACGGTCAGCTCAGCCTCGGAGGGCGCGGCGAAACCGGCGGTGTGGCGAGCCTGCTGGTGTCGCTCGGTGAAGCGTTGGCCCGCCGAGATGACGTCGACCACGTACTCACGATCGGGCGCGGAACCGTGTCCGACGCGATCACTGCGTCCGTCCGGTCGGCCAACGCGCCGTCGGACTACGGCATGATCGCTGTCGGCGACGTCGGCCGGCCGGCCGACTCTCCGAATGATGCCTGGGAGCACCTCCCGGCGATCGAACGTGGCCTCCGACGCGTGCTGCGGTCCTCGCGACCGATCGACCTCCTCCACTTACGTATGGCCGACGTCGGCACCCTCGCTGGGGCGAACGTGGCCAAAGCGATGAAGATGCCGATCTGCTTCAGCGTCGCACCCGACCCGCACAACATCGTGCACTCGATGCAGACCCGTGGCGAACTCGACCACGAGAGTTTTCTGCGCCTCGACAATGACAGCCATGTTTGGTTCCGGGCGCGCCTCGTCGAGCGCCTGACCCGCGAAGCTGACCGCTTGGCGTTGTTCCCGCGTGCACGGCCCGCGGAACTGGCCGACATCCTCGGTGTCGACATTCGCCGTCGTGGCCGCTGCGCGGCAGTTGTTGCCGAAGGTATCGATGTCGATCTGATCCGTCGGGCCGAGACAGGCGAGGCACGCCACCGCAATGCCACAGGCTTACCGCGCAACGTGCTCGATGATCTCGCCGACCAGATTCCGGCCAGTCGCCGCCACTTGCCGCTGCTGCTGAGTGTCGGTCGGCTTCACCCGATCAAGGGGATGGACCGGGTCGTAGCGTCGTGGGCCTCGGATCCGACCCTGCGTGAGATGTGTAACTTGGTGATCGTTGGTGGCGACCTTGCTCAGCCTTCCGCAACGGAACGGGCAGTGCTCCATGCCATCGATCGGGCGGTCCCGGACGACGACCCTCGTCGGGCCGGTCTCCTGCTGCTCGGCGGTCGGCCCCGAGCCGATGTCGCTCAGTTGCTCGTCGCAACCGCCAACGGTCGCGATGGGGACTGGTCGGCCGGTGGTGTCTATGTCGACGGAGCCCTCAAGGAAGAATTCGGTCTGGCATTGATCGAGGCGCTCGCCGCCGGACTCGTGGTCACCGCACCCAGCACCGGCGGTCCGCCGACCTATGTCGACCACGGCGACACCGGCATCCTCGTCGACCCCGACGCCGACCTCGGTTCAGCGATCCGCGACGCGTTCACACTCGTCGATCGCCCCGGGCGGGCCCGACGGGCGCGGACGATGGTCGAGGAGCGCTATTCGATCGAGACGATGGCCGCCCAACTGACCGAGCTGTATCAGCGGCACTGTTGCATTGAGCCACTTTGACTGCGTTAAGACGTCGAGACTGTCGCGGTCCATCACTCTACG
>JAQCHM010000351.1 GCA_027730885.1 Actinomycetota bacterium
GGCCGGCCGGCGAGTCGATCCGGACCGTCACCTCTGCTCTGAACAGACTCGGAGTATCCGAACCGACGATGGTGTAGCCGACCGCGCAGAGGGCCCGGCGGCAGTAGTCGCGTAACAACTCAGCCACCTCGGCGTCGCCGCTGTAGACGTCGCCCAGAGCGTCCGCCACCTCCTGCGTATAGCCCTCATTGACAAGCAGACCGGCCCCGGACGCATAGTCGCCGTTCGCGAGATCGGTGAGGAATTTGTCGACCAGCTCCTCAGCTCGATCGGCGTCGACGAAGGATTCCGGGAAGGCGACGACGTTCGAGATCAGAGCTTCGAGAGACCCGTCCGGGCGTTCGAAGGCTCGGACTTCGAGCTGCTCTCGGTACGTCACTGGTGGCCCGTCCAACTGCACAAGGGACAGGATCAACGTGCCATCTGAGAACCCGACCGATTCGAGGACGAGTGGCTCTGGTCCCGTGAGCGTCGCACCGCTCCCGCACCCGAACAGGCACAGTTCGGGTGTGGATGACTCGGAGTACCGGTTGAGCGCCGCGATCGTCAGGCAATCGCTCGCTCGCCGGCCGGCGATTCGATCGCGCATGAACCGCCCGGCCAGTTCAACGGCAATCTCCTCCGACAGCCGTCCGTAGGAGTCGACCTCGGCCACCACGATCGGCTCGGCGCACTCGCCAGGTAACCGATCGGCCCCGCTGTCGGCCCGGTTGCTCTCCGAGCTGACGGTGCCGGGGTACGACGCAAGCTGTGATCGAGGTCGAAGTCGACCGGCGAACATGTGTATCTCGTCGAACAGCGGATCGCTTCTCGGGCCGTAGACCTCGACCGAGAGTCGGCTACACCGATGCCCGCTTTCGTCGAGTTGGACCGTGAGTCGGAGCCGATTCTCGCCCACCTCAGGTGCGCTGGCAGGTAGTTCCGCGACGCTGACCGGCCAGGCCTCGACCTCGACGGCGGGCTCGGCCGGCGGCCACCGCAGTTCGTAGGTTGCGTATTCACCGACCCAGTGCGTGACCAATTGCCCACCGACGGCCGGGAGCGAATCGGGGCCAGGACCAACAGACCCGTCAACGTTCCGCCGGTCAGAGCGGTCGAGTTCCGACGCGAAGACCGGCAACTCGGTGCCGCAGAGCGCGCGGGGCTCGTCCTCGGTTGTCTCGAAGGGACGACCAGAGGTCGCCGAACGGGACGGTAACGAGTCCTCCGCCACCACGGTGGTCGGGTCCGTCGATCCACATGATGCGACGACCAGGCCCAGCACAACGACCAACGGCACCGAAGACACCCGCATCGTCGAATCGTCTCACACCAACATCGAATCCACGCCGCGGCGTCGGCCCTCGAGCGGCGACCGGGCACCGGCGCGATCGGGCAGACCGAGCCCGGGCGAAGAGCTACGGTTACGACGTGCCTGAAAAGACTGCTGACAACGTCACCACCGTGCGGGCCTTGCTCGACGCCGCCGGCCTGCAACCACCGCAGGTCGAAGTCGAGCGATTGGCCGAGCTGTACGGACCGATTCGCCGGCAGGTCGCCATGATCTACGCGGCCGACATCGGGAATGTCGATCCTGCCAACGTCTTCCGCGCCGGGGAGATCGGCCGATGACCGCCCCCTGGACCATCGCATCCGCCGCCGCCGCGCTCCGCTCGGGCGAGACCACCAGCGAGCAGCTGGTGCGGGCAATGCTGGACGCCGCCGACACGCTCGATCCGACCCTCGGCGTGTACTTGGCCCGCTTCGACGACACCGCCGTCGAGGCCGCCCGTAAGGCCGACGCCGAGCTCGCCGCCGGCCAGGATCGTGGCCCGCTGCATGGCATCCCCTTCGGGGTGAAGGACATCCTGTCCACCGACGAGGGCCCCACCACCTGTCAGTCGCTGGTGCTGCCGCCCGAGTGGGGCGACCAGGGCGACGGGCCGGTGCTGCGCCGCCTGCGTGACGCCGGGGCGGTGATCATGGGCAAGCTGACCACGATGGAATTCGCCGTCGGGCGACCCGATCGGTCCAAGCCGTTCCCGCTGCCGCGCAACCCGTGGAACACCGAACGGTGGACCGGTGGTTCGTCATCGGGCTCGGGCAACGGCGTAGCGGCCGGGTTGATGCTGGGCGCGCTGGGTACCGACACCGGCGGCAGCATCCGGGTGCCCTCGGCCTACTGTGGGATCACCGGGCTCAAGCCGACCCACGGCCTGGTTCCGAAGAGCGGCTGCTTCCCGCTCGGCTACACCTACGACCACCTCGGTCCGATGTGCCGCTCGGCATGGGACTGCGCCGCCATGCTCACCGTGATGGCCGGTGTCGATCCCTCCGACCGCACGTCGGTACCGTCAGCGCCAACTGACTATGTGGCTGCCATCGAGGCCAGCGGAGGATCGCTGGCCGGCATGCGCATCGGCATCCTGGCCAACGAATCGATCCGTTCGCACAGTGCCGACTGGACTTGGCAGGCCATGCACGAGGCGCTCGAGGTACTGCGCGGGGCGGGCGCGGAAACAGTCGAGGTGCTCGCGCCGCTCTACGACGAGTTGCATGTGGCGACGTTCCTGGGGCTGCAGGCCGAGGCCTTTGCCTACCACCGCAACTGGTTGGCCGAGCGTTGGGACGACTATGGCCGACCGACCCGGCTCACCCTCGCGATGGGGGCGTTGATCTCCGGCGGAGATCTGGCCCAGTGCGAGCGGGTGCGCCAGGCGGGCCGGGAGCAGATCCACGCCATGATGGAACGCGAGGGTGTCCACGTGCTGGTGAGCCCCACCATGGGGTATGGCGCCACGGCCTATACCGGCGCGGTCCGGGAAGCGACGTCGCCCCGGGCGATGCACTGCCCCCCGTGGAACGGCACCGGCTTCCCGGCGTTGGCCTTGCCGATGGGCTTCGATCCTGACGGCCTGCCGCTGAGCCTGCAGGTGATCGGCCGGCCCTTCGACGATGCCACCGCCCTGAGGGTCGGTCATGCCCTTCAGCTGCGTACCGATTGGCACCTACGTCAGGCACCGCTGCACGCCTGAGCAGCGACTGCCGGGATAGGCAGTGTCGCCAGGGCTAGGCAGTGTCACCGGCGTCCACGGTGAGCACGGTGCCGGTGATCATCGAACCGGCGTCGGAGGCCAACAGCAGCGCGGGACCCACCAGCTCGTCGGGATCGCCGATCTTGCGCAGCGGGTTGGTGGCGGCGCGTTGGGCGAGGACGTCGTCGCTGTAGGCCTTGGTCACCATGTCCGTGCGGAAGGTGCCCGGCGAGATGGCGTTGACCCGGATACCGAGCGGCCCCAGCTCTACTGCCAACGAACGAGTGGCCTGGGCCAAGGCCGCTTTGATCGGGGGGTAGTAGTACCGGTCGGGCGTGGCCCGCACCATGGCGATGGACAAGATGTTGATGATGGCGCCGTGCCCGCTCGCCGCCAGATAAGGCTTGGCCGCCTCCACCAACAGCAATGGCGAGAGCAGATTCGTACCGAAGGCCCCGTTGAAGGTGTCGACGTCGACGCGGTCCAATGGCCGATCGAGCACGGTGGCAGCGTTGTTCACCACGATGTCGAGCCGGCCGAAGCGGTCGATGGTCGCATCGACCAGCTGCTGTCCGGCCGCAGGATCGGTCATGTTGGTGGCGAGCGGGAAGGCGATCCCACCATCGGCCTCGATTTCTTCGGCCGCTTCGATGCAGGCATCGAGCTTGCGGCTGCAGATCACCACCGCCGCGCCGGCGTGCGCCAACCCGCCGGCGATGGCTCGTCCGAGTCCGCGGGAGCTCCCCGTCACAATGGCCACCCGGCCGGTCAGATCGAACAAAGAACTCACCTTGGAATGCATGGCCACGTTCTAGTGTCTTGTCAGCCTGTTTCGCCAAGAAATTTCTGAGTTCGGGAAGTTTCGTGTGCGTGTCGCGTT
>JAQCHM010000352.1 GCA_027730885.1 Actinomycetota bacterium
CGAGGCCTCGACCCCTGCCGATCTCAGCGATCTCAGCGACCGTCTGATCGACCGATCCGGGTAGGGAGTCGACCCCGCTCGCGGTCGCCGTCCGGCCGACGACGACCACGTCGATGTCCAGGCCGGCGAGTGAGAGGGCGACGTCGCGCCCGATACCGCGGGTTGCTCCGGTGACGACCGCGACGCGACGGTCACCGTCAGGGAGGTCGGGCATCGATCAGGCGGAGATACCGAGCAGCTTCATCATGTTGCCACCCATGATCTTCTCGATGTCCTCCTGCGGGAGGCCTTCCAGTTCGTCGACGTAGGCGACCGGGTCGGCGAGGCCCTCGACGTGGGGGAAATCGGAGCCGAAGATCACATGGTCGGCTCCGAGTAACTCGATCAGCCCACGCGGGTCCTCCTCGTGGAACGGGTGCATCCAGAAGTTCCTCTTGAAGGTGTCGGACGGCTTCTCCACATACTCCTGGGGCATCTGCGCATAGGCGTGATCGAGGTGATCCAACAGGTTAGGAACCCAACCTGCGCCGTTCTCGATCAGAGCGATCTTGAGGTCGGGGAAGCGCCAGCACGTCCCGTGGGTGATCAGCGAGGTGACCGCATCCTCGATGTCGCGGTGCCGACCCATCACGGCCGAGCTGAACAGGCGGGGCTTGCCAAATGCGGTCATCTCTCCGCCCCGTGTTCCTTCCCACTCATTGATGTAGCGGGTGTAACCGGTATCGGACGCGTGCAGCACGACCAACGTGCCGGTCTCTTGGATTCGCTTCCAGTACGGATCGAACTCGGGCAGGGCGAACGATCGCGGCCCTTGGTACCCCCAGGCGGGGGCCGGGCGCATGAGGATGATCCGGGCACCGTGCTCGAGGACGTACTCCAGCTCTTCGAGCGCTCGGTCGACCAGGCCCGGGGTGATGATCGGCACGCTGAAGATCCGCCCTTCGTAGGCGAACGGCCACTCATCGACCATCCACCGGTTGAGCGCATGGATCGCATCGGCGGCCAGATCTGGATCATCGCGCATCCGCTCCTCGAGCAGGCTGGCGAGGGTGGGGAGCATGATCGCATAGTCGATGCCCTGCTCATCCATCAGGGCGAGGCGGTCCTTGGCATTGCGGAACGCCGGCGGGCAGTCGATGCCGCGGCCCATCATCTCGCGCTGGGTCTTGCCCTCGGGGTTGCCGTTGCGGAAGTACTCGACGAGCGAGCCCGGCCTGCCGACCCGGTCGAACGTAGGGTTCGGGATGTAGTTGGTGATCTGTTGCCGGACGACGATCTTCTTGCGTCCGTCGACCTCGATATAGCCGATCGCGTCGCGTTGGTCGTCGGGGAGGTACTTGGTCATCGCGTCGGCGGTTTCGTACAGGTGATTGTCGGCGTCGAAAACCGGGAACGGGAGGGAATTGGTTGGCATGTGAGCGGCCTCCTTGGCAGAGTCACGGGTTTGATTAAATGCTCGTAACGGCCCTCGGGGGTGATGGAATCGCCCAAACGAGAGCCCGCAGTCTAATGTTAGTCTAGCAAACGAACGTTTGGTTGCGAAACAGGCCTGGAGGAAAATATTGATTATCGATCACACGGACGCCCCTGGACGGACGTTCCTACATGATCTGCAGTTCGACTTCGAGGCGTCCCAAGCCGGGTTGCGAGGCACGCTCACGCTCACGCCCGAGATGCTGACACCAGACCTGGAACGGCCATTGCTGTCCGTGCTCGCGACCGTCGCCGATGTGTTCACGGGCATCCCCATCAGCACCAGCCGCCCGGGCACCGTGGCGTTGACCGTCGACCTCGGGCTCCGACTGCTCAGAGCTGTCGGTGCCGGCCGATATGCGATCGAGTCGACGATGGTGAAGAACGGCCGCACGGTCATCGTGACGGAGGCCATGATCAGTGAGGACGACGGCCCGATCGCCCACTGCTGGGCGACATTCGTACGGTTCTCAGAACCACGGTATGTGTAAGGCAGCGCTAAGTCCGGACCCCCGATCGGGGAAGGTGGGCTGAGCGAGCCATTCATCGAAGCCGTTGGCGTGCGCGTGGTCGACGACGGTGTCGCTGAGGTCGACAAGACCGCCTACACACTCCAACCGGCAGGCACGATCCAGGGCGGCACGCTGTGTGCGTTGATCGAGGCAGCAGGGGCCTCTGTCCTCGGCCGGCCCCTCGCCGACATCGATGCTCGCTTCCTGGCGACCGTCAAGGTTGGGCCGGCGAGAGCGACAGCCAGCGTCCTCGACGAGCGCACCGCGAGGGTCACCGTCGTCGACGCTGGTGACGCAGATAGCGTGACGACGGTGGCGCTCGTCCGCGCCTGATCCGGACCGGCCGACCGGCCGACGGCGGCGAACTACTTCGTGATGCCCCAGCGCTCCAGGCCGAAGGCCCTGATCGCATTGCCACGCATCAAGGCGTAGATCTCGTCGTCGTTGAGGCCGGCCTTTTGGCAGATCTTGGTCGCGACCGCCTCGGTGTTGGGATACGTACTGTCTGCGTGGGGGAAGTCGACCTCGAAGGTGATCCGGTCCATGCCGATGCGGTCTCTGGCCTCGAGCCCGGTTTCGTCGTCGAAGATGCAGCCGTACATGCGTCCTTCGAGGTACGACGTGGGCCGGTTCTTGAGTGACGTGCCGAACGAGTTGTCGACCCGCTCCTCCCACAACTTGTCCATCCGCTCCATTACGTAGGGCATCCAGCCGACCTGACCTTCGCTGTATGCGATCGTCAGCTTGGGGAAACGCTCGAGGGTGCCGGAGAAGACGAAGTCGATCATCGACCCCATGGCGTTCTGGAACGTGAGCGTCGAGCTCACGATGAACGGTGCGTCGGGCGAGGTCTGGGGCATCTTCGACGACGAACCGATGTGCATACAGACGACGGTTTCGGTCTCCTCGCAGACAGCGAATACCGGATCCCAGGCTCCCGAGTGGATCGACGGCAGCCCGAGCGGGTGTGGGTTCTCGGAGAATGCGATTGCGTGGCTGCCGAGGTCGGCGCAGCGCCTGATCTCGGCGACGGCGAGTTCGATGTCCCATAGCGGGAGGATCGTCAGCGGGATGAGGCGTCCGCGCGCGTCGCCCGCGCACCATTCCTCGATGATCCAGTCGTTGTAGGCCTTGACGCAGTAGAGCGAGAGCTCTTTGTCGTCCTGCTCCATGAAGGTCTGGCCGCAGAAGCGAGGCAGGGTGTTGGGGAAGCAGAGCGACACGTCGACATGGTTCTCGTCCATCGCCTGCAACCGTTCGCGCTGTTTCCACGAACCCGGGTGGATCTCGTCGAACGTGGTGAAGCCGAATCCGAGATCACCGAGACCGACCGCAGCGGAGAGCCGGTTCAGTGGCGAACGCAGACCGTCGTAGTACCAGACGTCGGCGATGACGCCGTCGGCCGAAGGTGTCCACTGGTAGGTCTTCGGGTCCATCCCGCCGGTCTCGCGAACGATGCGGGGACCCCGTTCCTTGAAGCGTTCGGGAAGACGGCTCGACCAGAGGTCGGGCGGCTCGACGACATGATCGTCGACGGAGATGATCTTGGGGATGTGCATATCGGGCGGTTCCTTCTTTCGATGCTTCGTGGAAGGGCACGGCCGGGTCGGTCGTGCCGGTAGAGTCGTCTCAGGTGGTGACCACCGACTTGGTGTCACGGCCGGAACGGAACACGACGCCCGGCGTGGCGCCTGTCGGTTTGCCATCGGTGATCGTCTCGACACCGTTGACGTAGACGTGGTCGATGCCGACGGCCGCGGCCAAGAGCCGCTTGCTGTTGCCGGGCAGATCGAATGAGACGTAGGCCGGCCCCGCCGAGATCGTCTCTGGATTGAACACGACCACGTCAGCGTGGTATCCCTCGGCGACTCGCCCGCGCTCGCGAAGGACGAACAGGCTGGCGG
>JAQCHM010000353.1 GCA_027730885.1 Actinomycetota bacterium
GGACGGCAACCGTTTGTCGATCGCTCCGTACACACTCGGCGACACGGTGGCCGACCTCACCGAGGCGCTCGGGCTCTCCGCTATACGGCGACTGCTCATCGATGGACGGGTCAGACCACCGGCCCAACGACTGGTCGAATCAGGGCTCCGAAGTGGATCGTCGGTCGCGGTCGCTGCGGCGTACGACCGCATGGCAGGCGGTGCTGCCAAGCTGGTGAATGAGACAGGATCTGGTCGAGATCTGCTTGTCGTGAGCATTACCGCCGGGCCGGACTGTCGTATCGTTGGCCCCGTCGAAACTGGGCGAGCGATCATCGGGCGGTCGCCGGCCGCGCACCTCCGAGTGGACGATCCGACCGTCGAACTCCATCACGTCATGATCGATGCAGACATGGACACCGTTCGTGTGACGCAGTTGGCGGGACAGGTACCGGTGCTCCTCGACGGCGTGCCGATCGCTGCGTCGACGCGCGTGCCGCTCCCGACTCGAATCACGATGGGGAGCACGGAGCTCACCATCGAACGCCCGACCGACGTCGCCCACCGCGTGCAGCAGTGTGATTTGGGAGCATTGGCCGACCGACAGGCCGACCCATGGCGGCGCGAGGTGAGGCGAGGCCCGTGCTCGGTACCGGCCCTCATGCTCCCAGCGGTGGTCCTCCCGGTGAAGTCGGTGCGGATTCCGATTCCCTCAGCGCTCGGGTTGGTCGGGGCGGCCATAGCGGTCATGGGCGCGGCGGCACTTGCCGTCATCCTCGGACAGATGATGTTCGCCCTCTTCGCACTCATCGGGGCATGCGCGTCATTTGGCACCTGGTGTGTCAGTGCCGGAGCAGCGTGGCGTCAGAACCGGCGAAGCAGAGCGGAAGGGGTTGCTGATCGAGCCCGTTTCCGCCACGATCTCGATTGGCAGCAGGCGGCGGCTCGTCGGCATCACCTCGCACTGCACTCGGACCTGCTCACCGCGTTGCGAGTGGTCGACGCGCTCGACGGGGATCGCAGTGTGGTGTGGGCGCGTCGTCTCTTCACGCAGGGTGGTGATCCGATCGACCTGCTGCGCTGCGTGCTGGGCCGCGGTGAGCAACGCTGGTCGGTGCCCTGGGACGGGAAGGCCGATGCCCACAGCCAGGCCGCGTTGCAAAATGCTGGCCTGCTCAGCGATGTTGGCGTTCCACTTCTGATCGAGCCAGGACGCGCCGTTGCCGTGCACGGCAGGTCGGCGCTCGTCGGGGCGCTGCTGCGCTCCATCGTCATCCAACTTGCGATTTCTGTCGGGCCTGCAGACTGGCAACTGGTCGTCGTCACGGTCAACGCCGATCGCTGGAAGTGGGCAGAATGGTTGCCGCAGGTGCGCGACGCCGTGAACCGTCCGATGATCGCCGACGCCGGCGATGGCGTGGCACTGGCTGCGCTCCTTGGTTCGGTCGCCGTCGACGCGCTGAGGCCGACGCTGTTGATCGTCAACGACCCCAGTCTCCTCGCTGTGCGGACCGGCCCGCTGCGCCGCTATCTCGACACCGCCCAGCCCGCAGTGCTGGTCGCCGTCGAACCCGAGCAATCGACGCCGGCGGTCTGTGATCGAACGATCATGGTCGGGCCGACCGGTCGACTTCGCATCGACGACGAGGCTGCACCCGCCCAGGTACGCGACGTTCGAATGGCCGGTATCACCGAGGCGACGGCACATGCAGCAGCGCGCAGGCTCGCGGGCCTGTCAGACCCGGAACGGGCAGGAGGCCAGGCGGGGCGATTGCCGACAGCTGTCTCGCTCGGCGATGTCGACCCGGTGCTGGTCGGTGCGACACCTGCTCGTCGGCTTGTCGAACGATGGCGGGCGGGCGGTTCGGATCCAGCACCATCGATGCCGTTGGGACATTCCGTCGATGGGTTGGTCGAGGTGGACCTCGTGCGAGACGGGCCGCATGCGCTCATTGCTGGCACGACGGGTTCGGGCAAGAGTGAGCTGTTGCGCAGCCTGGTCATTGGACTTGCGGCTCAGCTCAGCCCAGACCATGTGACGTTCGTGCTCGTCGACTACAAGGGCGGCTCGACATTCGACGCGTGTGCCGACCTCCCGCACACGGTTGGCCTCGTCACCGATCTCGACGATGGCCTCGCGGAACGTGCGCTCGTCAGCCTCGACGCTGAATTGCACCGTCGGGAGCGCCTCCTGCGGTCCGTTGGTGCGAGCGACCTTTCCGACTATCGGCTCCGCGCTGAGGCGCCGACCTTGCCGCGCTTGGTGGTCGTGATCGACGAGTTCGCTGCACTGGCGAAGGAACTTCCCGAGTTTCTGTCGGCCCTCGTCGGCATCGCGCAACGCGGCCGCAGCCTGGGGGTGCATCTGATTCTCGCGACACAGCGTCCGGCGGGAGTCGTGACCGACGAGATCCGAGCCAACACGAACTTGCGACTCGCGCTCCGCCTCAATGACGTCGCCGATGCTCACGATGTCGTCAACGACGCTGTCCCCACTGAGTTCTCCCGGGCTCTCCCGGGCCGATCAGCGCTCCGCCTGGGGCCCGACGAACTGATCGTGTTCCAGGCGGTGCGGTGCACGGGGCCCGTGGTCGCCGAGGACCGAGGCCTCGTTGTCAGGCATCCGGCCACCAACAACTGCGTCGAGTCGACTGGCCGATCCGAACTCGAACTCGCAGTGGCCACGATTCGCTATGCTGCTCGGTTAGCCCGGATCGAACCGCCCCATCGACCGTGGATCGACGTGTTGCCTGTGGACCTCCCACCGAGCGCCGTCAACGAGACGATCGGCGCGATCCCTCATGATGCCGTCGGCCTCATCGACGTCCCGAGCGAACAGGGTCGGATGCCGTTGCGTTGGGAGCGGGAACGGGGTCACCTCGCGCTGGTCGGTGCCGTGGGATCCGGAACGACGTCGACACTCATTTCCGTGATTGCGGCACGCTGTCGCATTGCGTCCCCGGCGATCGAGCACTGGTACGTGATCGATGCTCGTCGTGATCATGCGCTCGACGGCGTTGCCGGAATCGGACACTGCGGCGCGGTCGTCCGAGTGACCGAGAGTGAGCGCCTCCACCGGCTACTCGCCCGACTCGATGCGTCGATCGATCAGACAGGAAACTATAGCGGCCAGGCGCCGACGATCTCGCTCGCGATCGACGGGCTGGCCTCGTTACGTCTCGCGTTGTCGTCGATCGAGATGGCCCCGACGCTCGCACTACTCGAACGGATTCTCGCCGACGGCCCGGCGGTTGGCCTCGCGTGTTGCTGGACCGACGATGGAGGGACTTCCTCAGGTCGAGCGACCGCAGCAGACACGTGGGTGTTCCATGTCGATGACCCGGGTGTAGCCCGATCGTTCGGTGTTGTCCCGGTCGGAGCCGAGTGTCCTGGACGGCTGCGGATCGCATCGAGCAGCCTCGAAGCCCAGGTGGCAATCGGTGCCGACGGGATGGCCGAACTGCCTGGCCGACACGGCGCCGCCGGCCCGGCTCCGGTGGAGTTGCTTCCGGCTGAAGTGGCAGGTGCCGACCTCAAACGTTCGACCGGGCAGGAGGTGTCAGACAGCACCTCGCTGGCACTTGGTCTGAGCGCCGACGATCTGTTGACGTCGATACTGCTCGTGCCGAAGGGCGACCACGTATTCATCGGAGGCGCCGCAGTAACGGGTAAGTCGACGGCGCTCCGACGGATCGTTGCAGCGTGGGCTGCAGTGCACCCGGGCGGCCAGATCGTGGAGGTTGATCGCCGGACCGCGCTGACGGTCGACGATGTCGCTGGTTGGACGGCGCCGACCTTGGTGGTGATTGACGATGCCGAGCGCGTCGACGATCCGCTTGGCGTCATTGCTGGCCTCGTGAACGACCCACCCGTTGGCGTGATGGTGATCGCGGCGGCGCGGCTCGAT
>JAQCHM010000354.1 GCA_027730885.1 Actinomycetota bacterium
CGCACGGGTCGTGGCGGCCTTTGGCCGCGAGGGTGATCGCCTCGCCCGAGGTGGTGACCGTCTTTTGTTCGGAGGCGATGGTGGCCGTCGGCTTGAAGGCGACCCGGCCGACGATGTCGGCACCACTGGTGATCCCACCCTGGACCCCACCACTGTTGTTGGTGACCGAGACCGGAGCGCCGTCGAGGCCGGGCTCGAACGGGTCGTTGTGCTGCAGCCCGGTTTGCAGAGTGCCGGCGAAGCCGCTGCCGATTTCGAATGCCTTGGCCGCGGGCAGCGAGATCATGGCCTTCGCCAGGTCGGCGTCGATCTTGTCGAAGACGGGTTCGCCCAGGCCGGCGGGGACGTTGCGGGCCACGAAGGTCACGATGCCGCCGAGGCTGTCGCCGGCCTTGCGTGCGTTCTCGATGGCGGTCGTCATCCGGGCCGCCGTCGCCGGGTCCGGACAGCGGGTGGGATCGGCCTCGACCGCGTCGAACGTGACCGTCTCGGGGTCCAGGTCGACGGAGATGTCGCGTACGGCGCTGACCCAGGCGAGCACCTCGATGCCGGCCAGCTCGGCCAACAGGCGTCGGGCAACCGCACCAGCGGCAACCCGGCCGATCGTCTCGCGGGCCGATGCCCGGCCGCCGCCTCGGTGGTCGCGAATGCCGAACTTGGCGCGGTAGGTCCAATCGGCGTGGCTCGGGCGGTAGACGTCGCGCAGATGGTCGTATGCACCCGAGTTGTGATCGGCGTTGCGGACCATCATGGCCAGTGCGGTACCGGTGGTTCGGCCGTCGAAGACGCCGGAGAGGAACTCGACCTGATCGGCCTCGTCGCGCTGGGTGACCAGTCGACTCTGTCCTGGTCGGCGGCGGTCGAGATCGCGTTGGACGTCCGCCTCGGTGAGGGCCAGCCGAGGTGGACAGCCATCGACGATCACGCCCACCGCGGGCCCGTGGGACTCGCCGAAGGTGGTGAGTCGGAACAGTTGACCGAACGAGCTGGACACCGGGCGAGCGTACCGTAACCTTCTGGGATGGACGATCGTTCGCATCGCAACGGCACGGCGCCGGCTCAGTCGGGCCCTGTGACCCTCAAGGTCTGGATCGATCAGGATCTCTGCACCGGCGACGGACTGTGCACCGATCACGCGCCGGACGTCTTCACCATTTTGGAGGACGGCATCGCCTACTGCCTCGAAGGCAATCGGACCTTGAACGATCCCGGCGGCGCCGCCGAGATGGCCATCGTGCCGCGACATCGCGAGAAGGATGTGATCGGCGCCGCGGCCGACTGCCCCGGTGAGTGCATCTTCGTCGAGATCGAGGAGGTTGCGGGTGAGCTCAGTTCCGGCAAGTGAACCGAAGGTCGGCATCTCGCCGGCCCTCGACTTCTTCGATCTGAGCCCACAGGCCCGTGCCGACACGCTGGCTCTGTACGCGGACGCGGGAATCGACCAGGTCTTCATCGCCGACCACGTGAGCTTCCACAACGGAATGGGCATCGACGCCCTCACCTACCTCGCCGCGCTCTCGGGCATCGAGCCCCGGCTGGATCTGTACGCCGGCGTGCTCCTCCTCGCACTCCGACACCCGATGGTTGCTGCTCGGCAGATCAACCAGCTCGCGCTGGCCGCTCCCGGCCGCGTGACCGTTGGCGTGGGCGTCGGCGGGGAGGACCGGCACGAGTTCGAGGTGTGCGGCATCGACCCCCGCACGCGAGGTCGGCGGACCGACGTCGCCCTCGACCTCGTCCGTCGGCTGTTGGATGGCGAGTCTGTCGACCATCGAGACGAGTTCTACGACCTCCAGCAGGCGCTCATCCGGCCGCGGCTCTCCTCCCCGGTGCCTTTCGTGGTCGGCGGGCGGAGCGACGCCGCGGTTCGGCGGGCCGGAACCCTGGCCGATGGCTGGCTCGCATCGTGGTGCAGCGCGCAGCGGTTCGCGGCGGGAACGGCCTTGGTCGAGGAGACAGCCGCGGCGTGTGGTCGAACTCCGGCGTGGCGCCACGGCATCCAGCTGTGGATCGGCGTCGGAGGAGACGTCGAGTCCGCCACCCGTTCGGTCGCCTCGCGAATGGAGGGCTTCTACCACATTCCGTTCCAGGCGTTCGCCAAGTACACGCCGGCTGGCCCTCCCGAGGTCATCGCCGAGTTCCTGGCTCCCTACGTCGCCGCCGGGGCCACGACGCTGAACCTCACGCCCTGCGGCGAGAGCCCCGAGGACGAGGCCCGAGCGGTCGCTGCCGTCAAAGAACTCCTGATCTGCTCCTGACGGCTACCCTGCGACCGTCCGTTCTGGTGTCTCTCGGAGGCCACCTCATGTCTGATCACGGCAATCCCACGGCGCTGTCCCAGGACGACGATGCCGCGGCGCTCATCGCCGAGTTCGGCCCGAATGACTCCGCCGTCCCGGGTGACTCCGATGTGCCTGCGACGACTCACGTCACCACGACCGTCCCCACAACGGGTCACGGTCCGTCTGCCGGCCGTAGGAGCCATGACGACGACGACCGCGTAGCGGTCTACGCGGGCTGGGGGTACCTCGCCTTCCTCTTCGCGGTGTTCCTCGGGCTGGCGCTTGTGGCCTTCGGCTGCGACGACGACAAAGCGGACATCGCCGACGCCGGTGTCTCGCCGGCCACCACCGAAACCCCGGCCGCGGCTGCCCTCGAGCCGGCCGCGCTGCTCTTCTCCGTCGACGGGGACAAGGTCACGCTGAGCGGCGCAGTCCCGGACGCCGACACAGCTGCCCAGCTGTTCGAGCTGGCCGAGGCCAGGTACGGCGTCGGCAACGTCGTCGACGAGCTCACGATCGACGACGGACTCACCCTCGATGGTGCAACGGTCAGCGTCGTCGGATCGACCTCGGAGGGGGATGAGCAGCCCGAGGGACTCGTCGCCGACGTCGTCGGTGCCATGGGCTTGGAGGCCGGCGACTTCGACGTCGAGTTCACCGAAGTTGAGACTTCCGCCGCGGAGATAGAAGCAGCTGTGTCGCCCGGGGCGGTCGCGCTGAAGGGCAAGCTCCCAGATCAGCCCTCGTTTGACTCTCTGGTCACGGCGGCCAAGGGCGTCTGGGGTGAGGGCAACGTCGACGTCAGTGGCCTGTCGATCGATGACACGACGACCCTCGACGGAGCGCGGATCCGGGTCACGGGAACCGTGGATGCCGGTGATACCCGGGTCAACGATTTCGTCGCGGCCGTCGGTGCGACGTTCGACGGTGGCGTGGAGGACGCGGTCCAGGTGGACACCGGCGCCGAGGCGCTCGCTCGTCTCGAGGCCAGCCTGAGGGAACGGTTGGCGGCCACTCCCATCCTGTTCGCCAGCGGCAGCGCCGACATCGACCCGCAGTCCGACGCAATCCTGCAGCAGGCGGCGGCTGCCATCGTGGCTGCGCCGGGTATTGCGGTCGAGATCGTCGGGCACACCGATGACCAGGGCGCCGACACGGCCAACCAGGCCCTCAGCGACGCTCGTGCCAATGCCGTATTGGCCCGACTGGTCGAGCTCGGCGTCGATCCCGCTCGCCTCAGCGCCCGTGGTGCGGGCGAAGCAGAACCGGTAGCCGAGAACACCACCGATGCCGGTCGGGCGGCCAATCGACGAATCGCCTTTGAGTTCGCCGGTGCTGCTGGGGGATGATGCGACCCTCGTCCGCTTTCGGTCGGTCCGCGACCGAGCACGGTCGGTGCCACGAGAACCAGTAGTCACAGGAGCCAATGGTGAAGATCGCCCGTTTCCGAATAGAGGACGGTCCCAGCCAGCTCGGCGCGGTGCAGGGTGACGATGTCGTGTCGTTGGCCTCGCTCGGCCTGGGGGACGATGTCGTTGCCGCCGCCGTGCTAGCCCCGGCTGAGCGGGATGCCGCGCTG
>JAQCHM010000355.1 GCA_027730885.1 Actinomycetota bacterium
GACCACCGGCAGGTTGCGGGCGGTGAACAACCAGGCCAAAGAGGCCAACGCGGTGCTCCTGCCGCTTCGGGGCGGACCGGCGATCACGAAGATCGGTCCGTCCTCCTCGCCGTCGGCCCAGATCATCGAGCCGTTGGCGATGTCGATGCCCATCGGTAGGGCGAAGGAGACATCGATCGGCGGAATGAGAGCAGGCGCCTTCCCGATCGGCATCGGCCAGGTGACGACGGGAAAGCGCGGCGGTCGAGAAGCACTGGGGTCGCCGGCAACGATCAGCTCCAAGCGAGCACTGAGATCGGCGAGCACCTCCGATTCTCGTCGAGGATCGGCGGCCAAATGAGCGAACTGGATCAGCCGATGTCGACCGAGGTCGCGGGCCCGGCCGGGCGGGAAGGTCGACGTGGCCGACCCGGGGGAAACAGCCCCCGTCGTCACCGGACTGGAACACGAAGCGCCGATCGACACCGGCCGCGAGACGGGAATCGGCCAGCGACGCTGAGCCGGTGAGTATGATCCGGATCTTCACCCCATGGGCTTCGTGCAACAGGTTCGCGAGAGGTTGGAGCAGCGGGTGTCTCAGATCGTCGCCTCGGCGCGTCAGCCGGTCAGCTCCGGCAACCAGGAGGAGCAGTTCAGCCGTGGATGTGGCGACCTGGCTCCGGCGGCGGGCCGCCTCGTCACGCAGGTGTTGGGTTATGCGGACGGCCAGGGCGTCGTCGCGAGTGGCGACCGCGCCGCATTGGGGGAGCGATCGCAAACGGTCGAGCCCACTTCCTTCGAGGTCGATGCCGAACAGGTGCAACGAGCCAGGCCGCGAACCTGCGGCGGCCGAGGCTGCGATGACGGCCAGCACGTCGGTCAGCCTTCCGTATCCGGGGCCGATCAGCAGAACCTGCTCGTCCGTTTCGGCGAGACGGGCGACGGCGTGGCGCTGTTCGTCGGGCCGGTCCTCGAGGCCGAAGGGGATGCCGGATCCACCGGCGGCCAGCAACTGGCCCAGCAAGACCTGATGGGGTAGTTCGCCGGGCCAGGGAATCGCCGAGCCCTTCCATCCAGTCGTCTCGGCCAACCGGGTCAGCGTCCGTCCGATCTCGGCCATGTCGGTGGCGTCGAGCGGTACGGTCGCGCGGGCCAGGTCATCGGTGCGCCGGACCCCGCTCTCGGGGGGTTCGGTGTGTGACGAGAGCTGGTCGGGACTCTCGGCGAAGCGAACGCAGAGGGGTGGGTCGGCCAGTAGGTGTATGGGGGAAGGTCGGCACCTGATGGAGCCCGTGCCGACGACCCGGGCCGTCTGGAACTCGACCACCTCGCCGCCGTTGCTTCGGAGATAGCCGCGTCCGACCGCGTGCGGCGGCACGGTGGCCGCGATGCCGGTGTCAAGCACCACCCTGCTGTGGCTGGGCTTCATGACTCGCAGGTAGAGCCGAAGGCCCGCATTGGCCTCGATCTGCGGTGGAAGCTGTCCCTCGAAGTTCTGGGTCACGAGTAGGAGGTGAATGCCCAACGCCCGGCCGATGCGGGTCACACTGACGAGCTCCTGCAGCCGTCGCCGACCGTTGTCGCTGGCCAGGAGTTCGCTGAACTCGTCGATGACTACGAGGAGCCGGGGGAGCGGTGGTAACCCAGGATCGGCTCGGCGAAGTCGTCGGTATGTGTCGAGATCCGATGCCCGACCTCGCAGGAGCTGTTGGCGACGTAACTGTTCGGCCTTCAGGAGGTCGATGGTCCGTTGGAAGCGGTCGACGTCGAGGTTGGTCGACAGGTCGATCACATGCGGAAGCCGGGCCGTCAGATCGTGATCGACGCCGCCTTTGAAGTCAACGATGACGATGCCGAGATCATCCGGATGGTTGTTCAGACAGAGCGAAGTGAGCAGCGTCATGAGGAGTTCGGTCTTGCCCGAACCCGACATCCCCCCGAAAAGCCCGTGGGGTCCGTCGTTGGCCAGGTCGATCGTCAGGGGAACCCCTCGGCTGACACCGATCGTGGCTGCAGTGGACGGCGACATCCGGACCCAGCGCTCGGCGAACCAGGCAGGGCGGCCGTCCCACCCGAGCACGTCGAGCAGTTGCACCCCGCTTTCCGGCATCGAAGACTGTTCGGCGGTCGGACGGAGGCCGGCCAGGTGGAGCGAAGCTTGTCTGGCCGCTCGGACCGTGAGCTCAGCCACGAGTACGTCGACCCGACGGTGGCTGCTGCTCGTGAAGCTACCGAACCCGGGTCGTTGCCCGACGGTGAGCCGGCTCTGCACGCCGTCGATGGTGAGGGTCTCGTCGGCGATGATCCCCACGACCCCGTGCTTCCGACCCTCATCGAGCAGCACCGCGAGTTCGTGATTCCCCGGGAGGACTCCGTCCACGACCACGACGATCAACGGCACGTGTGCCGGCTTGCCGGGTCGGTCGCCAGCCGACTGCTCGCTCTCGGCCCGTCGGGTGTCGAACAGGCGTCTCAGCTCCGACAACGTCGCATCGTGTTGCATCCGGTCGCCGGCGATCGGGAAGGTGAAGCGGGCGCCGAGGTGTGGGAGCCAGGCCGCGAACGCCCAGCCCGTACGCCCTTCGGGAGCGGTGAGGATGCAGATCTCGACCTCCGAGGGCGAATGGGACGCACACAGGCCGATCACCAACGCCCTGGTCGCTGCTCGACGCCGCTCGGTCGGCCCGTGCACCAACAGGGCTCCGGTCGCCAACAGAGAGGTGGCCACGGGCACGGTCGACAACAACCCCGACACCTCGCCGGGGTCCACATCGTCCACCACGATCCCCGAGCGCAGGTCGGCGAGTCCGACGGTGACGGCCCCGAAGTCCGGATCCGTCGGGCGCCGTTCCCACAGTCGCCGACTGCGCAACACGCAGTCGGCGACGGCCATCCCTCCGGTTGGGGCGGCGACCCTGCGTTGGAGTTGTTCCTGGTGGTGCGCCGCGTGCACCGTTCGAAGGAACGTTTGCATCGCCCGGCTGTGGGCGGCGCCGGCCGCGTCGGTACGGCGCGCCTGCAGTGATCGTTGCCGGTGGGCATCGATGGCATAGACGAGCGGCGCGATTGCGCTGAGGAGGAGGAACTCCCAACGACGCGTCATGAGGGCGAACCCGACACCGGTCACGAGCGGCGCGAGACTTCGCCACCATCCCGCCCGAACGGACTCGGCCAGCATCGGGGGCTGCGGACCTCGCAGGCGAACCGGTAGTTCGTCGACGGCTGGGCGGAACGATCGGGCAAAGGCGACGGTCGGTTCTCCTGACGCCCTGGGGGCCCATTGCGCGACCTCGTCGGGATCTCGGTCGACGACGGAAAGGACGGTGGCCCTCACGAGGAGGTGTGAGTCCGACGTCACCGCTCGCCGGCCGACCGTCAGGGGTACTCCCTCGACCACCGTCCCGTTGCTCGAGCCGAGATCCTCGATCGTCACCATCGCGCCGCGAGGATCGCCGGCGATGTCGATTGCCGCGTGCAGGCCCGAGACGAGTGGGTCGCCGATGACGAAGTCTGCGTCGGCACTGCGGCCGATCACGTGTCGGCCAGGCGGCAGATGGCCCAACGTGCCGGCTGCCGGGCCCGAGACCGCAACCAGGTACCAGCCGGGCAGTCGTCCGAGTGGAGGGTCGGCGGCCACGGCCCCCGGGCGCGGTCGGCCGCCGACAACGGAGCCGGAGCGCAGGCCGATGGAACCGATGGTGGCATCTCGGCCAAAGCTGCCGGCCGGCCGGCCGTCGATCGTCACGTTGGCCCACCCAGAGCTTACCGACCCAGCACTGGCCCACCCAGTGCTGCCCCACCCAGTGCTGCTCGAACCTGACTTGCCCAAACCTGACTTGCCCAAACCTGACTTGCCCAAACCTGACTTGCCCAAACCTGACT
>JAQCHM010000356.1 GCA_027730885.1 Actinomycetota bacterium
CACGGACCGTCCCTTCGCCGGCGCGTGTACTGCAGTTCGCTCCAGACACGAACTGCAGTATGACAAGGGTCGTTTTGCGGGCGCGTGTACTGCAGTTCGGGAATTGGGACGTAGTTCGGCGGGACGGCGCGGTACCATCGCTCGGTCCGGGATGTAGCGCAGTTTGGCTAGCGCACCTGCTTTGGGAGCAGGGGGTCGGGAGTTCAAATCTCCCCATCCCGACCAAGAAAACCCAGCTCAGCGACCATGTCGGCTTGCCACCAATAGCTACTGACCCTTTGCCGAGCGGACAGAATGGTGGTTTGCGGTGCCGTTCTCGGCCAGTAGCTCGGACAGCTCGGCCTCGGGTATCGGCTTGGAGAAGTAGTAGCCCTGGCCCAGCTCAATCCCAAGTTCCCTCAGGAGACGAAGCTCTTCAGGGTTTTCGATACCCTCGGCAAGCGTCTGAGCCCCGATGTTGGTTGCCATGTTGAGCACCGCCTGCACCACGGTTCCGTTCTTCGTCTCGCCGAGTGCAGTGACAAACGATCGATCGATCTTGATCAGGTCGATATCAAAGCTCTGGAGATACTGCAGCGCCGAGTAGCCGGTTCCGAAGTCGTCCAGCGCGATGCGGAAACCCTCACTGTGCAACTCGTCAAACACCTGACTTGCGCCGAAGGCAGCGAGCACTGATTCCGTCAACTCGATTACCATCGCCCGTGGGTCGGCCCCGGACGCCCGAACCACGTCGATAATTTCGCGAGTGAACCCAGGCTCGCTGACCTGGCGCCCAGAGACGTTGATGCTGCAATACAGGTCATGTCCCTCCGCAATACAGGTCATGTCCCTCCGCCTGCCACCGAGCAAGGTCGGCCGACGCCCAATCGGTCTGGAAGTCGTTGTAGGCCTCGACGCACGTGAGCTTGAGGTCAGGGTCCTCGAGTCGCAGAAATGTCTGGCTCCCGAATCCGGCCACGTTCGGATAGAGGATCTGGGCCCAGATGCCGACCGAGTCCATGTACTTCAAACTTTCGTCTGCGTTCCAGCTTGCGGGGTTGACGTCGTCGAAACCCTTCGGCGAGTCCGGAAACGGACCACCGTCGAAGCCGGCAACTGCGCTGAGCCCGACGTTGCTGATGCGTTTGCCCTGGAGGTACCAGTAGTCGCGGCCGTCGGCGTTGCGCTCGGTGTAGGGAACCAGGTCCCGATACTTGCTGGGCACTCGACCGGTCCAGGTGTCTGGCGGCTCGGTGATGTGGGTATCGACATCGATGAACAGTTCGTACGTCATGGGCCCCCCGGCACGCGTTGTCAACTCTCGGCCAGACCCTAGCCCGGTGTCTCCTGGCCGGGCGAGCCTGCTGCAGCCCGTTCGAGCGCGGCCCGGTGATCGGGGTGCGCGATGCCGGCCAGCGCCAGCCCTCGGTCGGAGCCGCTGAGGGCCCGCACGTCGGCCTGGCCGCACTCGGTGAGGACATGGTCGGCCAGGTAGGCGGGCAGTGTGACGGGGTGAGGCGGCTCGATGTGCGGCACAATGCGCGAGATCGAGCCGCCGGCCGCGGCCGACTTGAGCGCAGTGAGGTGGCGCCCTCCGTTGCTGATCGACGCACCGAAGGCGAAGTCGGGGGCACCTCCCGGACCGGAGATGATCTCGGAACCGACCATCTCGAGGTTGGCTGAGCCATCGAGAGCGACCTCGACCGCCGAATTGATGGCAACGAACTGTTCGATGCCGGCCAGGGTTGCTGCCCCATGGGTGACCGACGGCGGGGCCATGAGAACAGCCGGATTGCGATGAATCCAGGCCCGCATTCCGGGACTGCCCACCACCTCGCCCGCGATCATCGGACCTTCGATGACTCCCGCTTGGTGCAGGAGCATGCAGGCCTCGCTCACCAAACCCGAATGGACCCGCAGTCCCTTGTGCCCGATGAGTCTGGCCAGAATGTCGTTCGGGATCGACCCAACTCCGAACTGGATGGTGGAGCCGTCACTGATCAACGCAGCGGCCAAAGCTGCGATCGCCCCCGCTGCCGGGTCGACCTCGTTGCCTCCTCGACTGGCACGCGGTGCATCGGCGCCCTCGACGAGGGCGTCGAAATGAAGGACCGGCAACTCGCCTGCCCCGAGCGTGTAGGGCATCTCCGCGTTGATCTGGCCGAGGACGAGGGGGGTCGTCCTGGCGGGCACGACCACTGATCCGACGGCAAGACCCAGACTGACCCGACCTTGCTCCGGAGGGCACACCGTCACCAACGCGGCATCGCAGGGCAACGGACCATCCGCGGCGCACAATCGTGCATAGTCGCCGTAACGGGTGGGCAGCACCCGCAGCGCGGGGTTCCCCCAGAGATACTTGAACGCAGGGGAGGCTTGGAGGGAGACGAAATGGAACGGCTCCCCTGCGTGTTCGAAGACCGGTAGTCGCTGTTGCAGCATCGGCATCACCAGCTCGAGGTGCGTCCAGTGATGGCGCTGCGAGACCATTGCCTCCAGCAGCGCCAGCGGCGGAGCGGCTCCGCCACCGACGTACACCCTCGCCCCATCGGGGATGGCCAGAACAGCTTGCTCAGCGTCGCTGAGTTGCCGGCCGTCACGCAGCCTCAGCGGCGGAAGGTGGGCCGCGATCATCTCGGCGTCAAATGCACCAGCGCCAACGTTCACCACCCGGTGGTTCTAGTGCACGCGTCAGGCCTCGACCAACCGGACTCGATGCGCTGGCTCAGCTGTCCACCGTCTCAGACATGACCGCCTTGACCACCGTCGACGATGATGGTCGCCCCGTTCACGTACGACGCGGCCGGCGAGCAGAGGAAGGTGATGACCGAGGCGACCTCTTCGGCCCTGCCGTAGCGACCGACGGGCACGCTCTGCCCGTTGCGGGCGATGATCTCGTCGCCCGTCAGGCCGGATGCCGCACCGACCTCGGCTGCCGCCCGATCCCACATGGCGGTGTGGATCAACCCCGGCAACACCGAGTTGACCAGCACGTTGTCGGCGCCGTACTTGCCGGCCAACGCCTTGCCGGTCGCTAACATCGCCGCCTTGGTTGCGGCGTAGTCGATGAGGGCGGCCCCCGGGTACATCGCCGCGCCGCTGGCGATCATCACCACCCTCCCCCATCTCTGCGCCCGCATTGCGGGGAGCCAGTGGCGGGTGCAGCGCACAGCTGACAGCAGGTTGAGCCGATGGAGACTTTCCCAGTCCTCATCGGTCATGTACAGGAAGTTGCGGCTCGGTGACGCTCCGACGTTGTTGACGAGGATGTCGGCTGGGCCGCCGTGGCTGTCGACGGCGTGCAGGAAGCTCTGGACCGAATCCCGGTCGGACATGTCGGCGACATAGCCGCTCACCGATCCATGTTCCGAGGCCGGTCTGTAGGCACTCAGGAGCTCGACCGCGTCGGGGTTCCGGGCACAGAACGCGACCGACGCGCCGTGATCGGCCAACATCTCGACGGTCGCTGCTCCGATGCCGATGCTGGCGCCGGTGACCACTGCCCGACGGCCGGTGAGATCGAGATCCATCATGGTCGCAGCTTACTTCGCCTCCCCTGCGCCGGGGCTAGGGTCACCGCCATGACAGGATCCGCGGACGACGGCCAGCTGAGATTCGACGACGAGGTCGCACTGGTGACCGGGGCCGGCGGCGGTCTCGGTCGGGCGCACGCGCTCCTGCTGGCCGAACGGGGAGCGGTGGTGGTGGTGAACGACCTCGGATCACCGACCATGGGGGGCCAGGACCATGACGATGGACCGGCCCAGCGCGTGGTGGCCGAGATCCGGGAAGCAGGCGGCACCGCCATCGCCAACAGCGACTCCGTGGCCAGCCGGGAGGGCGCGGAACGGATGGTCCGGCAGGCACTCGACGAGT
>JAQCHM010000357.1 GCA_027730885.1 Actinomycetota bacterium
CAGGCTGGCAAAGGCCTGCAGGGGCTGGGGGGGCGGGGGCGGCCGTTCCCAGTCGGCAGTCTCGGCGCACACCTCGACGACGTCGGGCAGGCTGACGCCGGGGGGCATCACAGTGCTGGTGATGCCGATCGATCCGTCGCCGAGGAGGTTCCGCCGCCGGACCTCGACCGGATCGAGGTGCAGGGCCGCAGCCAGGCGATTCATCTGGGTCTCGGCCACGAAACACCCCTGCGGCCCGCCGAAACCGCGGAATGCCCCGCCCGGGATGGCGTTGGTGTAGACCACGTAGGAGTCGAGGCGGGCTGCGGGCACCTCGTAGGGGCCGGCCACCGAGAGATGCAGGTTTCCCAGGACCTTGTTCGACGTGTAGTTGTATCCGCCGGCGTCGAGGTGAGATGTGGCCTCGACGCCGAGGATGATGCCGTCGCGAGTGGCGGCGAGCCGAGCATGCACCCGACCGCGATGTCGCTTGTGGTGTCCCACGATGGACTCCTCGCGACTCCATTGGCATCGCACCGGCCGTTCCAGGCCCTCGTCCCGCAGCTTGCTGACGGCGAGCGCCAGCACGATCTGCAGGCTCATGTCCTCGCGACCGCCAAAGGCCCCGCCGATCGGCGGATAGATGATGCGGATTTCCTCGGCCGGCACGTCGAGCGCATGCGCGACCTGCTCCTGATCCTCGTGGGTCCACTGGCCGCCGACCTCGAGGGTGATCCGACCGAGGTCGTCGAGATACGCCAGCCCGGCCTCGGGCTGGAGGTAGGCGTGTTCCTGGAAGGGGAACTCGTAGGTTCCCTCGATGACGACGTCGGCCTTGGCGAACGCGGCATCGATATCGCCCTTGAGGATCTTGTACCCGTGATAGCGGTTGCTGCCTGAAGGATGTTCCGGGTGGAGCAGCGGTGCCCCATCGGCCAGGGCGGCATCGATGTCGGCCAGGACCGGCAGCGGTTCCCACTCGGCGCGGATCAGATCGGCCGCGGCCTGCGCAAGCTCGTAGGTCTCGGCAACGACGACGGCCAGATGGTCGGCTTCCCAGCGAGAGACATCCTGCGGCACGCGTCCGGCCGGCGTCGAGCCCGGCCCGACGAGGACTGGTTGATCGAACATCGTCAGCCCGTATTCGTTCACGGGAACGTCGGCCGCCGTCAACACGCACCGGACGCCCTCGGCCGTCTCGGCCGCGGCGACGTCGAGGGTCAGGATCCTGGCATGGGGCTGATCGGTGAAGACCACGAAGGCGTGCAGGACCCCGTCGGGCCAACGATCGCCGGCGTAACGGGCCGCGCCGGTGACCTTGTCGAGGGCGTCCGGCCGGGGAAGCGATCGGCCGAGACTCGAACCGGGCATCCTCGAATCCGTTTTGGTCATCGGAATGCCTGCTCGATCTTTACGTAGCCGGTGCAGCGGCACAGGTTCCCGGAAAGGCCGAGCTCGAGCTGTCGCTCGGTAGGACCCTCGCCGGTCTCGGCGATCAACCGCTCGCCGGCCATGAGGAAACCGGGAATGCAGTAACCGCACTGCACGGCGGCCGCTTCGACGAACACCCGCTGCAACGGATGCAGCGCCGCTTCCGAGGCGAGCCCTTCGATCGTCACGATGGTCGAGCGCTCGGCCCTGCCGGCTGGAACGAGGCAGCTGAGCACCGCAGCCCCGTCGAGGTGCACGGTGCAGGCGCCGCACTCCCCCTCGGCGCAGCCCTCCTTGGTGCCGGTGAGGCCGACGTCCTCCCGGAGCCAGTCGAGAAGCGAGCGATCGGTCCACCCCGCCGAACAGGTCAGGCCGTTGATCGTCGCGGTGATGATGGGCGTCGCCGCCGAGTCGAACCCGACGCCGTCGCCGGGAATCGACGGGCCGCCGAGCACCGGGGGTGGCGGCCCCAAAGCCGTGCGTTCTTCGCCGCGGCGAATGGCGCTGAGGGCCCGCGTGAGCATGCACTCAATCTGTTCGGATCGGTATACGGCCGGCGCTCGCAGGTCGTCGATCGGCGTGACCGATGCCGCCGCCAGTCGGGCGGCGGTCGAGATGTGCGCAGCGTCGAGTTCGGCGCCGACCAGCGATGCTTCGGCCTCGGCGCAACCAACGATGGTCGGGGCAACGCTGCCGAGCGCGATGCGAGCCTCGGTCACCGGGGCCGACGGCGATTCGTCCTCGAACCGGAGGACCACCGCCAGGTGCACGACCGAGATCGCCTGTGACCGACGGAGACCGAGCTTGACGAACACGCCCCGCTGGTCGGCGGACATGGCCGGGAACGACAGACCGGTGACCAGCTCGTTGGGGGCCATCAGGGTCCGCCGGACACCGACGTGGAAGTCGGCGAGCGAGACCGATCGCTGGCCATGGGTCGACGCCAGGTGGACCGTGGCGTCGAGCGACCGCAACGCGCTGATGGTGTCGTTTGCTGGGCTGGCCGTAGCCACGTTGCCCACCACCGTCGCCCGGTTGCGGAGGGCCGGGGCAGCGACCTCCGCACAGGCCTGGACCAGGGGAAGGGCCTTGGCCTGCAGGAGCGCCGAGACCACGACCTGATTATGGGTGACCAACGGGCCGAGGTGCACGGCGTCGGGCTGCTCGTGGATCAGGTTGAGATCGGGCAGCCGACTGATGTCGACGAGCAGCTCGGGAGCCTCGCCGACGCGGCGATCCAGCTCGACCATGAGATCGGTGCCGCCGGCGACGGCCCGGGCCCGGGCACCCCACTGGTCGAGCAACGACAAGGCATCGTTGAGCGAGGAGACCGAAACGTAGCGGGCGAACGGGAATCGTGGCTGCTGCACCACATGCAACAAGCTCGGCGAGTTGGCGTCTGGGGGCGGCGGGGACACAGGGCAAGGGTAACGTCGGGCCGGTGCGTCTGTCCGACTCCGGCTTGTCCGATCTGCTGCTTGGGGCCTTGCGACGCTCGGCGACCGTCGTCGGCTTGGTGCTGATCGGCAGCTGCGGCGGCGAGGACAAGATCGATGCCGTCGACGGCGACCAGGGAGCCGAGGTGGTCGAACGTGACCGAACGGAGGGAAGCTGGATCGTCGAAGGCGTGGCCCCCGAGACCACCGTGGTCTTCGATACCGCAGCCTTGTCGGTCGAAGTGCAGGTGGGCTGCCGTCTCCTACTCGGCTCGTTCACCTTCTTGGATGAGCGTCGCGACGGCCACGACGACCTGATCAACGAGGGTGTCGCCGGATTCACCCTGCCCGGTCGGTCGACCGACGACTGCCCGGCCGCCGACGACGACGCAGCGGATCAGCTCACTGATCGTCTGCAGCAGGTGGAGCGCTGGGTTCAGAAAGGAGATCGTCTGGCGTTCGAGGGGCCAGAGGGGCAGGTGGTGCTCCGCCCGGCCGGCTGAACACCTCGACCGGTAGCCCACCGTGTCCGAAGCGGTGGGTCACGACGAGGCGACGATCGGCCGCTCGGGCCAACCGACGGTCGGGGGTGATCAGGGTCAACCGCCAGTCGGGCCGCCGCTCTCGGAGCACCGTGCCGAACCGGCGGTAGAGCGGAACGAGGTCGCCGGTCGCAAGACGCTTGCCGTAGGGAGGGTTGGTGGCAACGAGCCCGGCGCCGGTGTCACCGGTCAGATGCGAGACCACCCGCTCGGTGATGAGAATGTCGTCGGCTACGCCTGCCCGTTCGGCGTTGGCCGCGGCAGCCTCGACCGACGCGGTTTCCCGGTCGGCCAACTCGATGCGTACGGGGGAGCGATCGAGTGCTCCCGACCGAGCGGAGCCGGCGACGCTGGCCCAGGTACCCGCCTCGAACCCGGGCCAGTGGGCCAGCGCGTACCCTGGCCGCTCACCTGGCCCTCCCAGACGACCGGGATCGGGTGGCAGGCGCCGGGCGAGCAAT
>JAQCHM010000007.1 GCA_027730885.1 Actinomycetota bacterium
CCTCGTCGCCGCCGTCGTCATCGGGCGCCGCAGCGCGCTACCGCGCGGCCTCGTCTGGTCGGTCGCCGGCCTCGGAGCGGTGCTTTGCATCGGCGTGCCCTACGGCATCGCGTCCAAGCTGATCAGCGTGCTGGGTCTGGCGTTGTTCCCGATCGCTGCGTGGGGCATGGCCCGGCTCGCCGATTGCCGCGAACCGGTGCCGGCTCTTTGCGCCATAGCGGCAACGGTCTTCCTGTTCGACACCAACTTCACCATTTACGGTGGCAACATCGCGTCGACTCTGGCCGGTGAGTTCGCCTTCTCGCTGAGCCTTTGCCTGTCATTGCTCGTGATCGGCTACGTGACCCGCGGCATGGACCTGGGCAAGTGGCGGGCGTCCTCGGCGGTGCTGATCTCCCTGGTGGCGTTGTGCCACGTCATTCCGCTGTTCTTCATGGTGGCCAGCCTCGTGACGCTCACGGTGCTCGAGCGGAACGTCAATCGGCTCTGGATCTTTGCCGTGGGCGTCCCGATGACCATGATCCCTCTGAGCCTCAGCGACGGCAACGGACCGGCCTTGGTGCTCGTGGGCCTGGCGTCGCTCGGCGTGGTCCTCGGCGCGCTCGCTGTCGGATCGGGCGCGGTGCGGCGTCGGATGTCCTGGCTGCTGGCCGCGGGCCCGGTAGCTGCGTTCCTGAGCGCGTTCTGGCTCGTGCCGTTCTATGCGAGGGAGCCCTATTTCAACGACATGGGTTGGGAGCGACGTAGCGACATCGCCGCTGCGCTGCTCACGACTCCCATGCGTTGGGCGCTGCCCGTGGCGCTCATCGGAGCGGTACTGGCCATCGCCACTCGGGACCGCATCGGCATGCTGTTCGCCGTCGTCGCGCCGGTCGCAGCCTCCGGCGTTGCCAGCCTTCCGGACGGAAAGCTCTGGAACGCCCGCCTGTTGCCGTTCTACTACCTCGCTGTCTACATGCTCGCGGCCGTGGGCATCGCGCTCGTTGCCCGCTTTTGCGGAGCGGCCTTGAGCGAGCAGTTGGATCGCCCCGACGCTCGACTCGTCTACGGAACCCCGGTACTCGCCCTCGCCATCTCCCTCGTCGGGATCAGCCTGCCACTTCGGGTGCTGCCCGGCGGCTCGCTCCAGGACGACGGTACCTATCGTTGGCTCGGGATCGTGAGCAACAAGACCAGCTTGGTCAGCGGCTGGGCGAAGTGGAACTACTCGGGGTACGAGTCGAAGCCGTCGTTCCGCGAGTATCGCGAGGTTGTCTCCGCGATGGCCGTCGTCGGCGAGGATCGGGGCTGTGGCCGGGCCATGTGGGAGTACCACGAGGAACTCGACCGCTACGGGACGCCGATGGCGCTCATGCTGCTGCCGTTCTTCACCGATGGCTGCATCGGATCGATGGAAGGCCTCTACTTCGAGTCGTCGGCCACCACGCCCTTTCATTTCCTCAATCAGAGCCTGTTGTCCGAAGCCCCTTCCCGAGCGCAGCGCGATCTTCCCTACAGGGCCTTCGACATCGATGCCGGCGTTGCCCAGCTCCAGCTGATGGGTGTGCGTTACTACATGGCACAGTCCGATCTGGCGATCGACGCTGCTTCGAACCACGCCGACCTCGTCGAGGTCGCTCGCTCGGAGCCGTGGGTGATCTACGAAGTCGACGCCTCCGAGATGGTTTCGGGGTTGCGGTTCGAGCCGGTCGTTGCGTCGGGTCCGGCCGAGGAGACGATGGGCGAACTCGCCAGCCGATTCGACGTCGGCTGGGTCAGTCAGGCGGTCGCGTCCTACAACAGCCCGCTGAGCTTCGCCGCCTTGCCCGCCGAGGACGGGCCCGCAGATTGGCTTCGAGTCGAGACGTTGCTCGCCACCGATGGTCGGTTGATCGAACAAGCCGAGGTGTCGAACATCGAGCAGGGTCCGGCCAGCATCAGGTTCACGGTCGACGAACCGGGTCGCCCCGTGCTGGTGAAGACCTCGTTCTTCCCGAACTGGGAGGCCTCGGGCGCTGATGGCCCGTGGCGAGCGGGTCCGAACCTCATGGTCGTGGTGCCCACGTCCAACGAAGTCAAGCTCTCCTACGGCTGGACGACGGTCGATGTCGCGGCGTACGTGCTCTCGCTCGCGGCGGTCGGTGCCCTCGTGGTGCTGGCTCGCCGCCCACACCGCAGGGCCGACCCGACGCCGTGAGATCGAGGTTGCGTGTCTTCGCCCTGGTCGGACTCTTCGTCACGGGCATCGACGTCGGCCTTGTGTTGCTCCTGGCCCGGTCCTGGTCGCTCGTCTGGGCCGACACGGCGGCTCTGGCGGCCGCGGCCCTTGCGTCCTACCTGCTGAACAGGTACCTCACCTTCGGTGCAAACCCGTCGGCCCGCTGGGTCAGCAGTCCGGTGACGTTCGCCTGCCTCGCCGTGTCGGCCGGCCTGCTCGACGTCGTCGTTCTCCTGCTGCTCGACCGTCTGGGGGCGGCCCTGGTCGTCGCCAAAGCCCTGGCCATCCTGTCTGCGGCCACCGTGCGCTGGGTCGGCTATCGCTGGGTGCTGTTCGCCACCGTCCGGCGCGAGCTGGCCGAGCGGACCCCGAGGGTGGCGCTGGCCTCGCCGCTGCGCCTCACGGTGGTGATTCCCGCGTTCAACGAGTCCGAGAACATTGGCAACATGGTTGAAGTCCTGGCGGGAGCGCTGGGGGCCCAGATGCCTCGTTCGGAGTTCGAGATCCTGGTCGCGGACGACGGGTCGGTCGACGACACCGCCGGCCGAGCGGAGGCTGCCGGCGCCAGGGTGCTGGTCCTCGGCCGCAATCGGGGCAAAGGGGCCGCGGTCCGGGCCGGCGTGATCGACGCCCGCGGACGATCGGTGGTCTTCACCGACGCCGACCTCGCGTACTCGCCCGAGGCAGTCCTCCGGGTCCTGGCCGAGATCGAGGATGGCTGGGACTTCGTCGTCGGCAGCCGCCGGCACGAGGAGACGACGACTCTGGTCAGGGCCAGGCGTGTCCGTGAGATCGGTAGCCGCGCCATCAACTGGCTCACGCACCTGGTTCTCCTCTCGCGTTTCCGGGACACGCAATGCGGACTGAAGGGCTTTCGTCAGGACATCGGTCGCGTGGTGTTCGAGAGGACCGTCATCGACGGCTTCGCCTTCGACATCGAGCTCTTCCTCATCGCCGAGCAGGACCAGCTCTCGGTCCGAGAGATTTCGGTTTCGGTAGCGAACCGAGCCGGATCGTCAGTCAAAGTGGCGCGCGACACGGTGCAGTTGGCGAGAGATCTGTTACGGATTCGGCGCCGGGCCGGAGCCGGAGGATACCGACCCACCTACCACCAAGAGCTCATCCTCGAGGGCTCCATCGCCGACGATAGACAGAGTTGACCGGATAGTGAGTCGATGGTGAAAGGGAGCGCTGCTGTGAAGGACCTCGACGTCATCGTCAAGGCATACGACATCCGAGGTACCTATCCGGATCAGATCGACGCGGCGACGTGTCGGGCGCTCGGCGTCGGATTCGGAGCCTTCGTGCGACGCGTCGAAGCCGACACGACCGAGATCGCGATCGCTCGGGACATGCGACCGTCCGGTCCGGAGTTGGTCGACGCGTTCGCCCAGGGCGCGCAATCGCAGGGGCTCGACGTCGTCGACCTCGGTCTGGCGAGCACCGACCTCATCTACTTCGCGTCGGGTTCCCGCCGACAGCCCGGAGTCATGTTCACCGCTTCGCACAATCCGGCTGGATACAACGGCATCAAGATGTGCCTCTCGGGGGCGGTCCCCATCGGTGAGGATTCGGGCCTGGCCGAGATCAAGGACGTTGCCCTCCGATTCGGCAACGACCCGGCGTCGGTACCTGCGGTTGCCCAGCCAGGCCGCCGGTCGAGCGCCGACCTGCTCGCGGCGTTCGCCGGCCACGTCCGCTCGTTCATCGACACTGATGGCTTGCGCCGGTTGAAGGTGGTGGCCGATACCGCGAACGGCATGGGTGGATTGGTTGTGCCTGCGGCCTTCGAAGGGTTGCCCTTCGACCTCGAGATCCTGTTCGGAGAACTCGACGGGACCTTCCCCAATCACCCTGCCGACCCCATCCAGATCGAGAATCTGGCCTCGCTTCGCGCCCGCGTACTGGAAACGGGCGCCGACATCGGCCTCGCCTTCGACGGCGACGCTGACCGGGTGTTCCTCGTCGACGAGAGGGCCGAGCCGGTCTCGGGTTCGCTCACCACGGCGCTGCTTGCCAAGGCGATCCTGAAGGACAACCCGGGGGCCGCGGTCATCCACAACCTCATCTGTTCCAAGGTGGTGCCCGAGGTCGTGCGAGAAGGCGGTGGCAGAGTGATCCGTTCGCGCGTCGGTCACTCGTTCATCAAGGCGATCATGGCCGAGGAGGACGCTGTCTTCGGCGGTGAACACTCGGCTCACTATTACTTCCGAGACAATTATCGGGCTGACTCGGGACTCATCGCCTCGATGATGGTGCTCGAACAGCTCAGCCGATCCGGAGGCACCCTGTCCGCGCTGCTCGAGCCGCTGAAACGTTACGAGGCGTCGGGTGAGATCAACACGAAGGTCAAGGACGCCCACGAAGTCATCGAGCATGTTGCCCGTCACTACGCTCACGTCGACAGTGACCGTCTTGACGGCCTCACTGTCGACGCGGGTTCGTGGTGGTTCAACCTCAGGCCGTCCAATACCGAGCCACTGTTGCGTCTCAACCTCGAGGCGCCGGACCAGGCCGAGGTGCAGGTTCGGGTGGCCGAAGTCCAGGCTGTCATGGCCGAGGTCGGCTGAGCGTCGGTCATGGCTTGGAGGCTCGAGTGCACCGTGCAGCGGTACTCATGGGGCGACCCATCGGCGATTCCCGCGATGCTCGGCGTGCCCGGCGACGGGGGACCGCAGGCTGAGTTGTGGATGGGGGCGCATCCGTCGGCCCCGAGCCTCGTCGAGGGCCAACCGCTCGATGAACGCATCGCGGCCGACTGCGGGGCCGCTCTGGGTTGTTCGGTCGACGAGCGCTTCGGCCAGCTGCCGCTGTTGCTGAAGGTGTTGGCCGCAGCCGGGCCGCTCTCGATCCAGGTGCATCCCTCGCTCGCGCAGGCTCGCGCGGGTTTCGCCCGCGAGGAGTCGCTCGGCATTGGGCGGGGCGCGGCCGATCGGACCTACAAGGATCCGAACCACAAGCCTGAACTCGTCTGTGCCCTGACCGACTTCGAAGCCCTCTGCGGGTTCCGCCCGGTAGCCGAAACGCTCCGCCTGCTCGATCGTCTCGGGTGCCACGCACTCGAGCCGCTTCGCCTTCGGTTGTCGACGTCGGTGAGCGACGAGGACGCGCTCCGGTCGGGCATCCGTTGGCTGTTGGGTCTGGGCCGGCCCGATGTCGAGACGTTGGTGCCCGACGTCGTCGGTGCCTTGAGCCGGGCGACAGCCGAATACGGCAGAGAGTTCGTGGCCGAGTTCGCGGCGTATCGCGACATCGCTCGATCTTTCCCGGGAGACATCGGTGTCGTCGTGGCGCTGCTGCTCAACCACATCGTGCTCCAACCGGGGCAGGCCATCTTCTTCGGTCCAGGCATCGTGCACGCCTACCTCCGTGGCGTTGGCATCGAGGTGATGGCCAACAGCGACAACGTGGTGCGAGGGGGCCTTACCGCGAAGCACATCGACGTGGCCGAACTTCTCGACATCATCGACACCCGACCGTCGGCGCCGATGGTGCAGACCGCTCGATCGGAGGCCCATTGTTTCGATGCCCCGGTCCCGGAGTTCGCGCTCACCCGCATCGGGTTCGACGCCGACCGATCCTTTCCGGTGGTCGGACCTGCTATTATGCTCGTGACCTCGGGCATGGCGGAACTCGAGCAGTTAGGTGCCATCGGGCAGGGCGAAGCCGTCTTCGTCCCGGCATCGGACGGATCACTCATGCTCGCCGTCGAACGGGGTGCGCTGGTCTGGGTGGCTACCCCCGGTCCCGCTGCGGTGGGATAGCCTGAGCCGATGGCGCTCGATCCTCTCCTGCTCGACATCCTTGCTTGCCCCGAGGACAAGGGACCGCTCTACTACTTCGAAGACGAGGCCAGCCTCTTCAATCCTCGGCTCGCCCGCCGGTATCGCATCGACAAGGGCATTCCGGTGATGCTCATCGACGAAGCCGAGGCCCTCGATACCGATGAGACGCAACGCCTGAACAACCGGATCGAGTCCGACGGCATCCGACCGACGTTCGCCGGCTGAATCGACCCATCGCATGAGCGCTCCACAAGCCATCGACAGCCTGTCCATCCGGGAGACCATCCTTGGTCTGCCCGAGCAGATCGAGGCGTCGATGGCCTCGATCTCGACCATCGACGGACTGCCGTTGCCTTCACGTGTCGACAACGTTCTCCTGCTGGGGATGGGCGACAGCGGTTTCGGCGGTGATGTCGCGGCTGCGAGCGCCCGATCCTTCTCACCGGTTCCCATCGTGGTCTACAACGGTTATCTCCCGCCCTCGTGGGTGGGGCCCAACACCTTGGTCATCGCGCTCAGCAACTCGGGTGCCACAGAGGAAACGCTCGATTCGCTCGAAGCCGCCATCGAGGCCGGTGCATTCCTGCTCGCGGTCACCGGTGGCGGCGAGCTCGAAGCGCTGGCCCTGCGCTCGCGCGGTGCGGTGGTTCATGTGGAGAGCGATGCGCCGATGCCCCGGACGATCCTGGGGCTACTTGCCATACCGCCGATGTTGGCGCTCGAACAGATCGGGCTCTTCCCCGGGGCCCGGGCCTGGCTCAGCGAGGCCGTCGGTGTGCTGAAGCGTCGTCGGGACGAACTGACCGGCGTGAACAGCCCGGCGGCCGCTATCGCCGAGCGGATCGGGCACACCGTTCCCGTCATCTACGGCGGAGGAGCGATCGGTACCACTGCGGCCAAGCGGTGGAAGGTCGCCTACAACCACAACGCGAAGGCGCCCGCCTTCTGGGCGCCGATGCCCGAGCTTTGCCACAACGAGCTCGTCGGGTGGGGTGGCAACCCGGCCGGCACCTCGGAGCTCTTCACCCAGATCCAGCTACGCCACGACGCGGAACACCCCCAGACGTCGTTCCGGTTCGAGTTCGTGCGGTCGGCCACCGTCGAGGCGATGCATGATGTCATCGAGGTGGCTGCACAGGGCGAAGGCCCGGTAGCGCAGTTGCTCGACCTGATCTTTATGGGCGATCTCGTCTCCCTCGAGTCAGCGGCTGCCCGCGGCGTCGACCCCGGCCCCCTCCCCGAGGTCGAAGCGCTCAAGCACTGGGTCAAGTAAGCACTGGGTGAAGTAAGCACTGGGTAAGTGGCGATAGCGTTCGGCAGGACGCGCGTGAACTTTCGCGCGTACTTACCAGGAGTTCCTTCATGACCAACGCTTCCCGGCCCCGCACCGTCGTCGACGGTGACTACAAGGTCGCCGACATCAACCTCGCCGGCATGGGTCGTAAGCAGATCGAGTTGGCCGAACACGAGATGCCCGGACTCATGTCGCTCCGGGCCGAGTTCTACGACGAACAGCCCCTGGCCGGAGCCCGCATCATCGGCAGCCTCCACATGACCGTGCAGACCGCCGTGCTCATTGAGACCCTGACCGCTCTCGGCGCAAGGGTCCGATGGGTCAGCTGCAACATCTTCAGCACCCAGGACGAGGCTGCGGCCGCCGTCGTGGTCGGTCCCGAAGGCACGACCGACCATCCGACCGGCGTGCCGGTTTACGCCTGGAAGGGCGAGACCCTCGAGGAGTACTGGTGGTGTACCGAGCAGGCGATGCTCTGGCCCGACGCCGAGGAGTTCGCCAACCTCATCCTCGACGACGGCGGCGACGCCACCCTCCTCGTCCACAAGGGTGTCGAGTACGAGGCGGCCGGCGCAGTGCCCGACTTCGATGCCGACAACGAGCCGGAAGAGTGGGGGATCATCCTCCAGACGTTGCGGTCGTTGCAGGCAACCGACAAGACCCTCTTCACCCGAATGGCGAAATGCATCCGAGGCGTCTCCGAGGAGACGACCACCGGCGTTCATCGCCTCCAGGAGATGCTCGACAACGGCACGCTGTTGTTCCCCGGTATCAACGTCAACGACGCTGTGACCAAGTCCAAGTTCGACAACAAGTACGGCACCCGTCACAGCCTCCTCGACGGCCTCAACCGCGGGACCGACGTGATGATCGGCGGCAAGACCGCCATGGTGCTGGGCTACGGAGACGTGGGGAAAGGCTGCGCCGAGGCCCTTCGAGGCCAAGGGGCCCGGGTGCTGATCAGCGAGATCGACCCCATCTGCGCCCTGCAGGCGGCCATGGACGGCTACGAAGTGACCACCGTCGAACGGGTCCTCGAGACCTGCGACATCTTCATCACGGCCACCGGCAACAAGGACATCGTCTCGGCCGAGATGATGGGGCGCATGAAGCAGGGCGCGATCGTCGGCAACATCGGGCACTTCGACAACGAGATCGACATGGCCGGTCTGTTCCGGGCCAGCGACATCCAACGCATCAACATCAAGCCCCAGGTCGACGAGTTCCGCTGGCCCGACGGCAAATCGATCATCATCCTCAGCGAGGGCCGCCTGTTGAATCTCGGGAACGCCACCGGTCATCCGAGCTTCGTGATGTCCGCCAGCTTCACCAACCAGGTGCTCGCCCAGATCGAACTGCACAAGCGGGCCGAGGAGTACGGCATCAGCGTGACGACGCTGCCCAAGGTGCTCGACGAGAAAGTAGCTCGGCTGCACCTCGATGCGCTCGGCGTGAAGCTCACCCAGCTCACCCCCGAACAGGCCGCCTACATCGGTGTACCGGTCGACGGCCCGTACAAGCCCGACCACTACCGCTACTGACCGAGCGCCGGTACTGAGAGCGCACTGTCAGTACCACGGTTCCGGGATTCGTGGTAGGCTCGGACCATGGACATCAAACCTGTCTCGGACTGGGCAACGGACTTCGACGTCGCTGATCCCACTTACGAAGCGAACCCGTACCCGATCTGGGACGAGCTGCGCGGGACCTGCCCGGTGGCCCATACCGATCGCCGGGGTGGCGCGCACTTGCCGACCAGGTACGACGACATTGCCGCCGTGGCGTACGACACCGAGCACTTCACGTCACGCGATGTTGGCGTGTTGCCGGCGGTCGAGGGGTCCAAGCTGTTGGTGGCACCCCCGATCACGTCGGACCCCCCGTTCCACACCGACGCCCGGCGCATCCTGCTGCCGTTCTTCAGCCCTGCCGCAGTCGACCGCCTCGAGAAGAAGACCCGTTCGATCTGCGAGGAGCTTCTCGATCGGATCGCTGTCAACCCGACGGCCGACGCCGCTGGCGACTACGCCCAGCACATTCCGGTGCGAGTCATCGCTCACATGCTCGGCATCCCCGAGAGCGACGAGGCGATCTTCACCGATTGGGCCATCCGGATCTTCCAGGGGACTGCGACCGACCCCGAGAGCGGCCGGGACGCGACGCGAGAGATCCTCGCCTACTTTGAAGACCAGGTTGCCACGCGGCGAGTCGAACGGGCCGAGGACCTCATCAGCGCTCTGATCGACGCCGAACTCGACGGCGCCCCGCTGACCGACAAGCACATTCTCGGTTCGTGCTTCCTCTTGCTCATGGCCGGCATCGACACCACCTGGTCGGGGATCGGCGCGAGTCTGTGGCACCTGGCCACCCACCACGACGACCGCGATCGGCTGGCTGCTGACCCGTCGTTGCTGCCGACAGCGATCGAAGAGTTCCTGCGGGCCTACTCGCCGGTCACCATGGCCCGTCTTGCGGTGGACGACACCGAGATCGCCGGCTGTCCAGTGCACGCCGGGGACCGAGTGCTGCTGAACTTCCCAGCGGGCAATCGTGACCCCGACAAATTCGACCGTCCCGACGAGGTTCTCATCGACCGCGAGAAGAACCGGCATTTCGCCTTCGGCATCGGTATCCATCGCTGTCTCGGATCGAACGTCGCCCGCATGGAGATGCAGGTCGCAGTCGGGGCCTGGCTCGAGCGATTCCCTACCTACCCCCTCGCATTCGCCCCCGAGGTCCGCTGGGGCGGAGCGCAGGTCCGCGGACCCCGTGAGGTACCGGTCGCGCTGTTCTGACTCGAGGGAACCGGCAGCCTGTCACAGGGCCCGGTCATGCTCCGCGCATGTTGTTCGAACGTCGTTGTCCGGCATGCGGGCGGCGGAGCCGCTTCGCGTGTTCGTCCTGTTGGTCTCGGCTGAGACCCGACCACTCATCAGCACCTGGTGTTTTCGTCTATGACCAGGCGTGTCGAGAACTCGTGCTCGCGGCCAAGAACCACGGCCGTCGGGACCTCCTTCGACCGTTCGGGCGGGCCCTGGCCGACCACCTCGCGCCGCGGTTGGATCCCGAGGCGGGCTGGGAGGTCACCTGGATCCCGTGCAGCGCAACCGGCAGACGGGCCCGGGGGTTCGACCAGGGCCGGATCCTGGCTCGTGTGGTCGCGGTGCACCTCGGGCTCAAGTCCCGGCCGCTCCTGCGTCGAGTCGACACTGTCGCGCAGACCGGCCGGTCCCGAGAGCAACGGTTGGCCGGTCCCCGGTTCCGCGCCGGGCGGCCGGTAAAGGGGTATGTCGTGCTGCTCGACGACGTGACGACGACCGGAGCCACCTTGCGGAGCGGGGCCGCAGCCCTGGAGCGCGCCGGTGCCCGACTCGTAGTCCGTGCGGCCATCGCATCCGTGCCATAGGCCTCAGGCCACGGAGGGCCAAGTCGGGGTACTGTCGAGAAAAGGGAGAGTCAACGAAAGGAGCGGTTCGTGGAGGTCACCGTCAGTGGACGTCACACAACGGTTTCGGAGAAGCTTCGGGTCTACGCAGTAGACAAGATCAGCAAGTGTGAGCGCTATCTCCAAGGCATGGAACGAGCTGAGGTGCATTTCTGGGAGGAGAAAAACCCCAGGAAGGAGCATCGCGAGCTCTGTGAGGTGACGATGGAAGGTCACGGGCACCACATCCGCTGCAAAGTCTCCGCTCCCGACAGGTTCACCGCTGTCGATCTGGCCGAGGACAAACTCGAACGCCAGCTGCGCAAGTTGAAGACGCAGGTCCAGAAGCGCACGAAGGGTCGGGTCCGGCTGGACATTCCGAACGATCTGGTCCCCGAAACGCTGCTCAACGACGAGGCCGACCTGCCTGCGGTCTACAAGATCGTGAAGTCAAAGAGCTTCTCGATCGAAGCGCTGGACGCCGAACACGCCGCGCTGCAGATGGACCTTCTCAACCACGACTTCTACATTTTCGTCAACGAGGAGACCAAGAAGCCTGCCGTGGTCTATCGACGAGCCGACGGCGATGTGGGGTTGATCGATATCGCCTGAGAGGTGCACGGGTCCGTGCCGGGGGCGGGGGTAGGCTTGTTCCCGGCATGAAACTGCTCGACAAAATCCTCAAAGCTGGAGACGGCAAGCGTCTCAAGACGATCGAGAGCGTCGTTGCTCCGGTCAACAACCTCGAGCCGGAGTTCGACGCCCTGACCGACGACGCCTTGCGGGCCAAGACAGCCGCGTTCAAAGAACGACTGGAACACGGCGAAGACCTCGATGATCTGTTGCCCGAGGCCTTTGCCACCGTCCGAGAAGCGGCCCGGCGGGTCATCGGTCAGCGGCACTACGACGTTCAGCTCATGGGCGGCGCGGCGTTGCACTGGGGTTGGGTCGCCGAGATGAAGACCGGTGAGGGGAAGACCCTGGTCTCGACCCTCCCCGTCTACCTCAACGGACTCGGCGGAAAGGGCGTCCACGTCGTCACGGTCAACGACTATCTCGCCTCCCGCGACGCCGAGTGGATGGGTCGGGTGCACAAGTGGCTCGGCCTTTCGGTCGGGCTGATCGTGCCGGGTCGCCAGGACTCCGGCTACAAGCGGACCCAGTACGCCTCCGACATCACGTACTCCACCAACAACGAACTCGGCTTCGATTACCTGCGCGACAACATGGCCCGTGCCCGAACCGACATGGTTCAGCGGGGACACAGTTTCGCCATCGTCGACGAGATCGACTCGATCCTCATCGACGAGGCTCGGACACCGTTGATCATCAGTGGCAAGGTGCGAGGCGCCGCCGATCTCTACTACCGGTTCGCTGACATCGTGAAGCAGCTCGTGCGCGACGAGCACTACGACGTCGACGAAGAGAAACGTCAGGTCGCCATCACCGAAGAGGGCATCACCCGAGTCGAGGAGATCCTCGAGATCGACAATCTGTACGACGGCGTGCAGCAGGACCTGGTTCATCAGCTGGGTGTGGCGCTTCGGGCCAAGGAACTCTTTCGTCGGGACAAGGACTATTTGGTTGCCGATGGTGAGGTGAAGATCGTCGACGAGTTCACCGGTCGTGTCCTCGACGGACGCCGCTGGTCCGACGGCCTTCATCAGGCCGTCGAAGCCAAGGAAGGCGTGCGCATCAAGGAAGAGCAGCAGACGCTGGCCACGGTCACGCTCCAGAACTACTTCCGGATGTACGACAAACTGGGCGGCATGACCGGCACGGCGCAGAGCGACGCGGCCGAACTCGAGACCACCTACGGACTGGCTGTCGTCCAGGTGCCCACCAATCGGCCGTTGGTCCGTCTCGACCAACCCGATCTCATCTTCAAGAGCGAGCTGTCGAAGTTCGCCGCGGTGATCGACGACATCCAGGAACGAGTGGAGAAGGGCCAACCAGTCCTGGTCGGCACAGCTTCGGTCGAGAAGTCCGAACTGCTCAGCAAGCTGCTGAACGAACGCAAGCTTCCCCACGAGGTCCTGAACGCGAAGCAACACTTCCGCGAGGCGGAGATCGTCGCTCAGGCCGGCAAGGCGGGCGCCGTCACCGTGGCCACGAACATGGCAGGTCGTGGCGTCGACATCATCCTCGGCGGTAACGCCGAGAAGCTGGCAGAACGCGACACCATCGCGAGCGGCCACGAGCTGGGGATCGAGGAAGGCGATGCATACCTGGCGACTCGCCTAGAGTACTGGGAAAGCTTGTGTTCGGCCGAGGGCGACAAGGTTCGTGAGGCCGGCGGTTTGTACGTCCTCGGAACCGAGCGTCACGAGAGTCGACGGATCGACAACCAGCTGCGTGGTCGTTCGGGCCGGCAGGGGGACCAGGGCGAGAGCCGGTTCTACCTTTCGCTCGAAGATGACCTCATGCGTATCTTCGCGACGGGGGCCATGAACTGGGTCATGGACAAGGCCATGCCCGACGACGTCCCCATCGAGTCCAAAGCCGTGACCAAGTCGGTCGAACGAGCCCAGACCAGCGTCGAACAACGCAATGCCGAGATTCGCAAGAACGTCCTCAAGTACGACGAGGTGTTCAACGAGCAGCGCAAGGTCATCTACGCCCGGCGTATGCAGGTGCTCGAAGAGCAGAACCTGCGCGACGAGTCGTTGGACGCCATCGCAGGGGTCGGTCGGATCCTCGTCGACACCTATTGCGCCGACGATCTGGACGACACCTGGGATGTCGAAGGCCTGCACGCCGACCTTGCCACGTTCTGGGCGACCAAGCTGACGGTGGACGACCTCGCTGGAGCCAAGAGACTCGACGATCTTGCCGAGATGATCAGCGAGGAAGGGCGAGAGCTCTACCTCAGTCGAGAAGAAGAACTGACACCGGTGGTGATGCGCCAGATCGAGCGCCAGGTCATGCTGCAACTGGCCGATCAGCGGTGGCGAGAGCACCTGAACGAGATGGACCATCTCCGCGAAGGCATCAACCTGCGGGCGATGGGTCAGCGTGATCCGCTCATCGAGTGGCAACGCGAAGGCTTCAACCTCTTCAGCGACATGATGACCGGGCTGTCGACCGACTTCGTGAAGTACGTCATGCACGTGCAGGTCGTGCAGCAGCCGGTGCCGGCGACGCAGCCCCCGGTCGACACCGATGACGACGAGATCGTCGATGCCGAGATGGTCGATGCCGAGACGGTAGAGGCCCAGCCCCAGCCCGAGCGACGTCCCGCAGCTCGCAAGCCGGCGCGGTCCGCCCCGGTGCAGACCACCAATGTGACCTCAGCCAAGGCCGAAGCGCGTAGCCTGCTCCGGGACGAGCCAACGCCGACCCGGGTTGCCGCCCCGCAGACCGTGGTCAAGGACGAATGGGACAAGACCCCCCGCAACGCCGCATGCCCGTGTGGCAGCGGTAAGAAGTTCAAACAGTGCCACGGGCGCTGATCAACCAGTTTCCCTGCAGAGACCCATGGCTGACCTTTCCGATGACATAGCGCGATTGCGCGCCGAACTGGCTGAGGCCGAGGACTATCTGCGTATCGGCGAACTCCGGGCCCGGCTCCCGCAGCTCGAGGTCGAGATGGGCCGTCCCGATCTCTGGGACGATCTCGATCGCGCTCGGCAGATCCAGACCGAGTTCACATCGGTCAAGGACGATCTCGACTTGTACGACCGGTTGGCTGAGGGCATCGACGAAGTCGAGACCCTACGCGAGCTGGCCGAGGAGGAGAACGATGCCGACACCCTGGTCGAGGCGGCGAGCCTGGTCACGAGCCTGACCGGGGAGTTCCTGGCCCTCGAGCTGCGAGCGCTGTTCACCGGCGAGTACGACGAGGGCGACGCCGTGTGCGAGATCCACTCAGGTGCCGGCGGTACCGACGCCCAGGATTGGGCCGAGATGCTTTTCGAGATGTATCGGCGGTGGGCCGACAAGCGGGGGTTCTCCCTCGAGGTCACCGAGTGGCAGGAGGGTCAGGAAGCCGGCGTGAGCAGCGTCGGGTTCACTATCCGCGGCCGCCATGCCTACGGCCTGCTCCAGGCCGAGCGTGGCGTTCACCGGCTCGTCCGCATCTCCCCATTCGACTCCCAGGCCCGACGGCACACGGCCTTCGCCAGCTTCAGCGTGTGGCCCGACATCCCCGACGCCACCGATCAGGTGCAGATCGACGACAAGGAGCTTCGCATCGACGTGTTCCGCTCGTCGGGGGCCGGCGGTCAGCACGTGAACACGACCGACTCGGCGGTTCGCATCACGCACCTGCCCACCGGGATCGTGGTCAGCTGCCAGAACGAGCGCAGCCAGCACCAGAACAAGGACCGCTGCATGCAGATGCTCTCGATCCGCCTGGTCGAACTCGAGCGTCAGAAACGTGAAGCGGAACTTGCGGCCGAGGCCGGATCGTCGCTCAGCACCGAGTGGGGAAGCCAGATTCGCAGTTACGTGCTGCAGCCCTATCAGCAGGTAAAGGACGAACGATCCGGCCTCACTTCCGGCAACCCCGAGGGTGTACTGGACGGCGCGGTCGATCCCTTCATCGAGGCATGGTTGCGATGGCGGCGGGCCACAGGGTCCGGCGGCAACTGATCGGCACGGAGGCGACATGATCAAACTTGAGAACGTCACCAAGGAGTACCCGGGCGGCACCACCGCGTTGAAGAACGCGTCGGCCGACATCGCCAAGGGCGAGTTCGTCTTTCTCGTCGGCGCGTCAGGTTCGGGCAAGTCCACCTTCCTGCGGCTCCTCAATAAGCAAGAGGATCCGAGCGAGGGTCGGATCTTCGTGGCCGGCAAGGACGTGTCGAAGTTGTCGTCCTGGAAGGTCCCCTTGCTGCGGCGCAACATCGGCTGCATCTTCCAGGACTTCAAGCTCCTGCCGAACCGTACGGTCGGCGAGAACGTCAGCTTCGCCCTCGAGGTGATCGGTCGGCCCCGGCACGTCATCAAGAACCAAGTGCCTGCCATCTGCGACCTGGTCGGTCTGGGCGAGATGGTCGACAAGTACCCCGAGCAGCTCTCGGGCGGCGAGCAGCAGCGGGTGTCCATCGCCCGGGCCTTCGTCAACCGCCCGCTGATCCTGTTGGCCGACGAGCCGACCGGAAACCTCGATCCCCAGACCGCGATCGGCATCATGCGGTTGCTCGATCGGATCAACAAGACGGGCACCACGGTGGTCATGGCCACCCACGATCGCGGCATCGTCGACACCATGCGTCGCCGCGTCATCGGACTCTCGGCCGCGGAGATCGTGCGCGATCAGGCCCGCGGCGTCTACGAGTAGCCCACTCCCCGAACAAGGACGGCGCGCGTCATGGCCCTACGTATTGACTACATCGCCAAGGAAACCGGCAACAACCTCATCCGTAATCCTTCGCTCACCTTGGCCACCGTGCTCACGGTCGCGGTGTCGCTGGCGTTGCTGGGGGCCGCGTTGGTGATCCAGCGAGGGGTCGACGGACTCAACACGCGTTTCGAGGACGACGTCGAGTTCATCATCTGGCTCAACCCCGATGCCCAGCCCGAGCAGCAGCAGGCCATCGATCGAGCCCTCGCCGACTCTCCGCAGATCGCGAGCTACCGCTACATCACGCCGGAGGAGACCTACGCCGAGTTCCAGGAATATTTCAAGGACTCGCCCTCGGTTCTCGAGTCGGTGACCCCCGAGCAGTTGCCCACCTCGTTCCGGGTCGTGCCCGAGGTGCCCGAGCTCGACGTCGTCGAGGCGCTCGGTCAAGAGTTCCGCCAGCTGCCCGGGGTGCGTGACGTCGACTTCGCCGGTGAGGTCATCAAACGGGTGAACGAGTTCACCCGGGTGGCGTCCAACATCATGTTGGGTGCGGCCCTGGCGTCGGCCTCCGCCTCCGCGTTGCTGATGTACAACTCGATCCGCACAGCGTTGTTCGCTCGTCGCCGCGAGATCGAGGTCATGCGCCTGGTCGGCGCCACCAACACCTTCATCCGGGTGCCCTTCATGTTGGAGGGCCTGGTACAGGGGATCGTCGGGGCCGGCGTGAGTACCTTGGCGGTGTTCGGCCTGAATCGAGTGATCCGCAACCTGCTCGAGCAGACGACGTTCCAGCTCTTCGACAGCTTCGTGCTCGAATCGTCCGAGCTGGCGTCGGTGGCGCTCGTCCTTCTGGCTGCCGGGGCCGGCATCGGGTTCGTCGGCTCAGGCATCGCGATCACCCGCTACCTGGACGCCTGAGCGCGCTCGGACCGCCCCCAGACCGAACTGCCGGACCACGGCGTCATTTTCGACGCGCGCATCCGGCAGAACGGGCTCGGGGGCGGCTTAGAGCGCTCGCAGGAGCGCGGTGGTTGCTCCGGCGATGACGACGACCAGCCAGAATGGTGCGTTGCGCCAGGCGGCCATTCCGCCGGCGACCACGCCGGCCAGTCGGGTGTCGAAGAGCGGGTCCCTGCCGTCGCCGTAGGTCTGCAGGCCGATCAGTGCCGCCAGCAAGGCCGGCGGCAACAGCGCGCCGACGGATCGGAACCGACCAGTTGCGTTGAACCGGCCGAAGATCAGCATGCCGGCGGCCTTCTCGAGAAAGCAGCCGGCGGCGAGGAGCAGAATGACCGTCCAGCTCACGGGCTCTCCGCAGGGGGCTCTGTCTTGACGGTTGCGTGGGCGACGAGGGCGCCGACGGCGGCCAACACGATGGGTAGACCAGGGCGGGTGACGGGCAACGCGACCATGGCGATGGCCAGGCCGCTGACTGCAGCCACTCTGCCTGCTCGTGTCCTCAGCGCGGGCATGACGAGGGCAATGAAACCGGCCGGGAAGGCAGCGTCGAGCCCGAGCGCCGACGGGTGGCCGATGGCGTCGCCGCCCAGGGCGCCGGCCAAGGTCCCCAGGTTCCAGAACACGAACACCGAGAGTCCGGCGGCCCAGAACGCAGGCTCGATGTCTTCCGGTTTGCGCTGCCCGATGGCGAGCGCCGCGGACTCGTCGATCGTGAGCTGGGCGGCGACTGCCCGCTTCAACAGCGAACCCTTGACGTGGGCCGACATCGTCATGCCGTAGAAGGCATTGCGGGCGCCGAGGAGCAGCGCGGACCCCAGTGCAGTGATCGGGTCGCCGCCCGCACCGGCGACGCTGACCGCTGCGAACTGCGAGGCTCCGGTGAACACCAGGACCGAGAGCGCGCCGGCCTGGGCCACCGAGAAGCCGGTGGTCGTCGCCAACACGCCGAACGCAACGCCGAAGACGCCGGTCGCGGCGCCGATCACCAGCGCGTCGCGCACATACGTTCGTTGGAGCACGGTCGGCAGAGTAACCTGGCCGCTGCCGTCCCCAACGCGGCCCGAACCTCCGCAGAACCGTTACCAAGAGGACACACCATGAAGATCCAGGTTGATTCCGACAAGTGCGAGGGTCACAACCGCTGCTACTCGATCGCTCCCGACCTGTTCGATGTCGATGACTACGGCTACGCCACCGCCGCGGGCGACGGCGTCGTGCCCGAGGGCATGGAGGAAAAGGCGCAACTTGCAGTCGACAACTGCCCGGAATACGCCATCACGATCAGCGAGGGCTGATCGATGGCGGGTAGTGACGCTCCGGTCGATGGGGTGACCGTTCCGCTCACTCCGCCGGTCGAGGATTGGACGACCGACTACGACATCTTAGATGCCGAGTACATCACCGATCCCTATCCCATCTGGGCCGACCTCCGGGGCGACTGCCCGGTGGCCCAGACCGATCGATGGGGTGGATCGTTTCTGCCAACGCGCTACGAGGATGTGGTCGAACTGGCTCGCTTGGTGCCCGTGTTCTCGAGCCACGACCCCCTCGTGGTTCGTCCGCCCGACGACCAGCAGGTTATCGGCAGCAGCGGCTATCACACGGTCAACGCGCCGCCGATCAGCGCCGACCCGCCGGTCCGCACCTGGTCTCGCCGCCTGATCCTGCCGGCGTTCGCGCCCCGTGCGGTCGAGGCCCACGAGACCTACACCCGAGCGCTCGCCGGTCGTCTTGTCGACGGGTTCATCGCCGATGGCCGGGTCGACGGCGCGCAGCAGTACGCGCAGCAGATCCCGCCCCGGGTCATCGCTCACCTGCTCGGTGTCGACGAGGGTCGAGCCGACGAGTTCACCGATTGGGTGCGGGGCGTGCTCGAGATCGGGTTGTCCAACCCTGCCGTCCGCGTCGCCTCGCGCGACAAGATCCTGAACTTCTTCGCCGGCGAGGTCGCCGATCGGCGGGCGAACCCGAAGGATGACCTCATCAGCGAACTGATGGAGGCCGAGATCGACGGCGAGCCCGTGTCCGACCAGCACATCATCGGCACCTGCAACCTCATGTTGGTCGCCGGCATCGACACGACCTGGAGTTCCATCGGCTCCGCCCTGTGGCATCTCGCGACCCACGAGGACGACCGTCGCCGGCTCGCCGCCGATCTGACCCTCCTCCCGACCGCCGTCGAGGAGCTGCTGCGGGCTTACTCGCGGGTCACGATGGCTCGAGTCGTGAGCGAGGAGACCGAGTTCAAGGGCTGCCCGACGCACGTTGGTGACAAGGTTCTCCTGAACTTCCCAGCTGCAAACCGCGACCCGGACATCTTCGAGAACCCCGACGTCGTCGACATCGACCGCCAGCGGAACCGTCACGTCGCGTTCGGCGTCGGCATCCATCGTCGCGCCGGTTCGAACCTGGCCCGCATGGAGATGATCGTTGCCCTCGAGGTCTTCCTGTCTCGGATCCCCGAGTTCACCTTGGAGGATCCCTCGGCGGTCACGTGGGCCGGCGGGCAGGTCAGGGGACCTCGCCGCCTTCCCCTTGCCTTCTGAGGTGTCATGACCTGGTCGTTGATCGGATGGGCCATCATCGGCACGGTCCTTCTGGGGCTGGTCGGTCTGACCATCTGGGATCGGACCCAGAAGAAGCACGCGATCCTGCGGAACTTCCCGATCATCGGTCACCTCCGCTATCTGCTCGAGAAGGTCGGTCCGGAGCTCCGGCAGTACATCGTGACCGGCAACGACGAGGAACGTCCGTTCAGCCGAGACCAGAGACGGTGGGTGTACTCGTCGGCTAAGGGGGAGAACGCCTACTTCGGCTTCGGCACCGACAACTACCTGGATACGCCCAACTACCCGTTCATCCGCCACGCCGTCTTTCCTTACGACGCGACGCTCGACGGGCCTGAGGGGTCCGTCGATCTGACCGACCTACCCGCAGCCAAGGTCATCGGCGAGTGGCGGAACCGGCCCAAGGCCTTTCGTCCGGCCTCGATCGTGAACATTTCGGCCATGAGTTTCGGCGCGCTGTCCCCTCAGGCCATCACTGCGCTGAATCGTGGGGCGCAACTCGCCGGTTGCATGCACAACACCGGTGAGGGAGGCATCAGTCGGTACCACCGCAGCGGTGGCGATCTGATCTACCAGCTCGGGACCGGCTACTTCGGCGCACGCGACGGGCATGGACAGTTTTCCATCGACCGGCTTCTTCAGCCCATCGACGGCGTCCCGGTGAAGGCGATCGAGATCAAACTCAGTCAGGGTGCCAAGCCTGGTCTTGGAGGTGTGTTGCCGGCGGCCAAGGTATCGGCCGAGATCGCTGCGGCTCGCGGCGTCCCCGTGGGCATCACCGTCAACAGTCCGGCCCGACACCGCGAGTTCGGAGACGTGCCCGAGATGGTCGAGTTCATCGAGCATCTGGCCGAGGCGACGGGGCTCCCGGTCGGCATCAAGAGTGCCGTCGGGGAGCGGGGCTTCTGGGTTCAGCTGGCGGATCACATGAACGAGACGGGTCGCGGCCCGGACTTCATCTCCATCGACGGCGGAGAAGGAGGGACCGGTGCTGGGCCGCTGGCCTTCGTCGACCATGTGGCCTTACCCTTCCGAGCCGGCTTCGCCGAGGTCTACCGCACGTTCGCCGCCCGGGACATGCACCAGAAGATCGTGTGGATCGGAGCCGGTCGGCTGGGCTTCCCTGCCGATGCGTTGGTCGCCCTGTCGCTCGGCGCCGACATGATCAACGTCGCTCGTGAAGCGATGCTGGCCGTCGGCTGCATCCAGGCCCAGAAATGCCACACCGATCACTGCCCGACCGGTGTCGCCACCCAGAACCCACGTCTGGCTCGTGGGCTCGACCCCACGGACAAATCGGTCCGGGTATCAATGTACATCCGCGAGCTGCGCAAGGAACTGAACAAGCTGGCCCACGCCTGCGGGGTCTCCCACCCGGCTCTCCTTCCCGACGATGTTGTCGAGGTGGTCGGCGAGGGCGACTGCCTCCAGTCCTTGTGGGAGGCGTTCGGCTACGACCCGGCGTGGCAGCGCTTGTCCGTCGAACAACGGAGTGCGCTCGTCCCGACGGGCCTCAGCCCACGAGGACCCTCGCCATCGCGATGACGGCGGCTGCAGCACAGATCGACAGGACGGCTTTGCGGATGCGATCGTCGAACCCGGGGGCGAAGCGGGGAGCCAGAAGCGACCCGACGACGGCGAAGGGCACGAGCGCGGCGCCGGTCTGAACGTCGACTCTGGACAGGTCGCCGATCGCGGCCAGAAGGATCAGGCTGATCGGCGCGCCGGTGAGCATGACGAGCGAGATCGTGGACCGGAGCCGTTGGCCCGTCTCGTGTTGGTAGAGCAGACCGAGCGGCGGGCCCCCGATGCCGATGGCCGTGCCGAAGAGGGCCGAGATGCTTCCGACTGCGAGCATGGTCGGGACGTTGCGGGGGAGGCGGGGCGCCCACACACTGAGGGCGACGGCCACCAGGACGACGAGACCGCCGCCGAGGGCGAGGGTCGAGCGGTCGGCCATGCCCAACAGCAGGAGGCCACCGGCGAGTCCGGGTATCCGCCCGAGCGAGATCCAGCCCACTTCCCGGTACTCGGCGCCCCCGAAGTTCGTGAACGCGTTGAGAAGGGTGATGGGCAGGCTCACGACCAGGATGGTTTGGGGCATCAGGGCCGGTTCGACCACGACGAGCACGGGGAAGGCGATGACGATCATGCCGAAGCCGACGCAGCCCTGTACGACGGCGCCCACCAGCATGGCGGAGGCCACGAGGGCAAACGCGAGGTCGACGACGTGCACTCCGAAACGCTAGACCTTGGGGGTGGAAACCCAACAGAACCCCTACACCCAGATCAGGATGTCGGTCGAGAGCAAGGTCGCGACGATCACCCTCAACCGCCCCGAGCGGTTGAATGCGTTCACCGAGACCATGCAGGCCGAGCTGCTCGCTGCATTCGACGCGATCGACGCCGACGACGGCATCAGAGCGGTGGTCATCACCGGTGAAGGACGCGGGTTCTGTGCCGGCGCCGAACTCGGTGAGGCCGGTGGCGACACGTTCAACGCGAGGGCTCGGGGCCGGGATGCGAGCCGGCCGAACCGTGACGGCGGTGGCCGCGTCAGCATGCGGATCTTCGAGCTGAAGAAGCCGATCATCGCGGCCATCAACGGCGCGGCAGTCGGCGTCGGCATCACCATGACCCTGCCGATGGACATTCGGCTCGCGGTCCCCGATGCCAAGATCGGGTTCGTGTTTGCTCGGCGAGGCATCGTGCCAGAGGCCGTGTCCTCTTGGTTCCTCCCGCGCGTCGTCGGCATCTCCAAGGCCGCCGAGTGGTGCTACTCGGGTCGCGTGTTCAGCGGCGAAGAAGCCGGCTCGGCCGGCCTGGTCACTGTCGTCTCCCCGGACGAACTCCTGCCACGGGCCTACGCCATCGCCAACGAGATCGCCACCCACGCCGCGCCGGTCTCGGTCGCGTTGACCCGCCAGATGCTGTGGCGGGGCCTCACCTTCGATCATCCGATGGAGTCACACAAGGTCGACTCCCGAGCGATTCAGGCGTTGGGCGCCATGGCCGACGCCAAGGAAGGCGTCACGAGCTTCCTCGAGAAGCGTGAACCGCAGTGGAGCCTGTCGGTGGCCAACGACCTTCCGGACGTGTTCCCCAACTGGAATCCGCCAGACTTCGGCTGATGGACGCAACCGGAGAGGATCTGTTCCATTTCCTCCGCCTCGTTCGGCGGCTACGGGACCTGGTCGAGCCGTTGGCCGCCAGTGTCTACTTCGCTCCTGAAGTACACGCCGCGTTCGAAGCCATCGGGTTCGGTCCGAGCAGCGGCGAATCCAACGGTGTCCGAGGACCGAACACCGTCGCGTACGTCACTAGTCGTGGGGCCTGCCTGGGTCAAGTTTCCGGCCACGTCATCACCGCCGCGTTCGGTGTGTTCAGCCCGGCGGTCATCGTCCCGGCAGCCGAGCAGGGATGGGCCATCGCCGGCCGCGACGCCGTATTGGCGGCTCG
>JAQCHM010000358.1 GCA_027730885.1 Actinomycetota bacterium
TTGGGGCTCCCCACCGAGTGAGCTACCGGCTCAGCCCAACCGGTCGGCTGCTCGGGCTGCGGCGAACACGCCGGCGATGATGGCGACCGTCGTGACGATGCTGCCGACCGACAGGAGCGGTACGCCGACCATCGAGTGACCGAGGTTGCAGCCACCGGCAATGGCCGCGCCGACTCCCATGATCATGCCTCCCACACCGAGTTGGGCGTAGCGCGCACCCGACTCGCCCCGCAGCCACCACTTCTGCCGGGTCGCCGCGGCCACGACCGCTCCGGGCACGAGGCTGACAAGGCTCAACGGAATCCACATCGACCCTCCTTCGTCGCCGGTCACGGCGTTGTAGATCTGATTCGGCACGCCGGAAGTCCCGAAGCTGTAGTCGCCGCCGTGCCAGGCGACAAGCAGCCATCCGAGGACGACGGCGGCCGCGGTCGCTGCGCCGAGTGCCCACCGATTGTTGACGATGACCCCGCCCGGACGGACCGTCGTCGGTGGTCGGCGATGGATCCACCAACCGGCACCAGCCCCCAGCGCCACCAGGACGACCACACCGATGAAACCGAGCGATGACACAACCGTGGCGGCCTCGCTCGACCCGTCGTCACCGGTGGTCGAGATCACGTTCTCGGTGAGCGAGCTCCGCAGTCCTTGTAGTGGGCCTTGCCAGGTGATGATGTCGCCGACGGCCCACCCCGCAATGGCGACCACCATGCCGACCATGCCGGTACCCAGCTTGTAAACCATGCCCGACACGCAGGTCTGGGCGACAACCATTCCGCCGCCGAAGATCAGCCCGCCGACGATGGCCGCGGCCGGCGTGAACGGCGGGACGTAGGGGTCGATGACACCGGTGCGATCGAGGAGCTGGACCAGCGGTGTCGCCACGATCAGGAACACGACGTAGGCCCGAGCCGGTGAGGGGTCGATCGGTTCCGATACCAAGCGGCGCCACGTGGAGTGGAAACAGAAGTCGCCTGAGGCCAGCACGTACCCCAGAACGGTGCCGGCGATGACCGCCAACCAGATCGTCATGCTTGCTCCTGCGTCGACGGGGCCCGGCGTGACCTCCGACCCCACCACCCTGCCATATCCCACGACCCTGCCATATCCCACGACCCTGCCACGGCAAGCAACGCGAACGTCGGCAACCACACGACCCTCCGAACCCAGACCAGCTCGGCGAACGCTGCCGGATCTCGATAGGTGAGATAACTGAGGACGACCGTCGCGCTGAGTACGAGCCACGGCGCCGCGACCAGCCATCGCCCTGCTGATTCGCGCTGGCCTGACTCGCTCGACCCGGGCCCGCTCAGCCCGGGCGCAAGGAACGGGACCAGCGCCAGCAGCAGCAGCAAGTACCACGGATGCACGACCGGGGTGAACAGGACGTAGGCCATGACGGGCACCGTCATCAGACGCAACGCAGCTCTGGAGTCGTCGGCCCGGCGAGCGGTCACGAAGACCCAGGCGAGGACGGCAACCGTCGACACGCCGAACACGAGCCGAGTCAGCGCCATGGGTTCGTTCCATCCCCTGTCGTCGAGCCCTTGGCTCCCGACCCAGGTCTCGAGCCAGTGGTAGAGACCGCTGTTGAATCGGAAGGTGTCGGTGTAAGCCCGCATCGATCCGAAGACACCGGCACCGGACTCGCCGCTCTCGTCCAACCCCAGCCCGTTCGCGGCCACCGCCCAGGCAACCGGCACTCCGCCGGTTGCGGCCCACAGGAACCGCTGTCGCCAGTCCCACTTCCACCAGAGCACCGGCGCCAGGAAGATTGCGAGTGGTCGGGTCAGGGTGGCGAGGGCAACGAGCACCGGTCCGGCCAGGTGGGCAGCCGTCTGCTTCGATCCCGCTGATCGGCGAGGTCCGAGGGTGCAGACGATCCCGGCCGTTGCCAGGCCGACGATGATGGCGTCGATGTGTGCGCCGTGAGCGACCTCGACGATCACCAGCGGATTCAGCCAGTACAACAACACCCGGCGGGTCGGTAGGCGCGCCAAAGCCAACAAGCGCATGATCATGGCGCAACCCAGCACGTCGAAACCGATCATGAGGAACTGCATCGTCGCCGGGTGCGACGGGAACACCGCAACCGCGGCGCCGAAGATGGCGTGCGCGGCTGGCAGATATGGCGACGCGAGCGTCGGGTTGTTGACCAATGCCCTGATCGGGGTGTCGTAGCGTTCGGCGGCCGGGTCGTCGATGGTGAACGCGTTCGGGCTCACCCCTTCGGTGACCAGGTGGCCCTCCCACAGGTATCGGTACACGTCATCGCTCAACGTCGGTGTCGTGACCACCAGCGCCAGCCGTAGCCCCAGGCCCAACACCAACAACCACCGCCAGGGGTGGCGCCATGTTTCTCGTTGGGTAACCGCGAGGACGACGACGTAGCCGATGAAAGCGACCGCCAACCAGCCGATCGTCCGGGTGACCTGGGCGGCCCGAAGCGTTCCGGCGTCGGTGTCGATCACCACCAGCGCGGCAACGGCGATGACGAGCAGTCCGGCGCCCGCACCCACTGCTGCTCGACCCGCTCGATCAGCCATAGGCCCTGCTCGGTCCGCCGACGAGCGGGGCCTGACCGCGGCCTGCAACGAATCGACCCAGTGCGAACGCCACCACCCAGTAGAGGGCTCCGACCGCGAGGTAGGTGGCGATCCAGTACGGCGCGTTCCGGACGTCGCCACCGAGGGCGATGCGGGCGTTCGTCGTCAGGTCCGAGACGCCGAGCACGACCACGACCGAGCTGTCCTTGAACACGGTGACTGCCTGAGTCAGGAGCGCGGGCCGCATCGTCCGCAGGCAATGCGGCAGGGTCACCGTGGCGGCGACGGTCAAGCGGCGGGCGCCGAGCACCCGAGCGTCGTCGACGAGTTGCTGGGGCACCGCGGCGATGCCGGCCCGAATCATGTCGGCCTGATAGGCCGCGGCGTAGAGGGTCAAAGTGGTGGCCGCGGTCCAGAACGCACTGAACTCGACGCCGAACACCATCCCCGTCCCCAGGACCTGGAACAGCAACACCAGGAGCACCAGCAGCGGAATGCCCCGGATCAGCCACAGCGCTCGCCCGACGAGGAAACGAACGACGCGAACTCGGCTGTGGGCCGCGAAGCCCAGACCGATCGCCAGACCGAGTCCGGCCAGGACCGCACCGGTGCTGAGCAGGATGCTCAACAGCAGCCCACCGGGCCGATAGTTGGGGAACCCCCACAGAAGGTTCGGGAGTTGATCCCACACGAACTGCAGCTGCCTAAACATCGGCGCTCCGATCGATGGGTCGGCCTCGCCACAGGGCCGACTTGATGCGCCGCAGGCCGAGCTCCAGCAAGGCCGCCAGCGCCAGGTAGAGCCCGGCCGCGAACAGCAACAGCTCGGTCGCCTCGAACGTCTCGGTGATGACGGCTTGGATCTGATGGTAGGCGTCGGGCACGGCCAGGAAGGAGACCAGGGCCGTGTTCTTCAGGTTGTGGACCAGCCGGTTGGAGATTCCGGGGAAGGCAATGCGAACTCCATCGGGAACGGTGATGGTGCGGCAGGCGGTGCGAGACGACGCACCGAACGTGCGGGCGGCCTCGATCCGCTCGGCGGGCACGGCGTCCATGCCCGACCGGAGGATCTCGGCCAGATGGGCGCCGGTGTTCAGGCTGAGCGCGAGGATCGCGGCGAATGCGTAGTACGGCACGGGAAGGCTCGTCACCGAGCTGACAGCGTCGACCACCGGGTTGGCGAAGAGCAGCGTGCGGCGACTGTCGGCCGGCAGCAGATTTGGCAGGCCGAAGGCGAAGAAGATCAGGAGGATGAGCGCCGGCACGTTGCGAAAGATCTCGACGAAAACGGTGGCGCA
>JAQCHM010000359.1 GCA_027730885.1 Actinomycetota bacterium
GCAACCTCGGCGAGGGGATCGACGCGTTCGCCGAGAGCGCGCTCTACCGCTCGGTGTGGGGCGATCACGTCGTCGACTATCTCGTCTCCATTAAACGAAGCGAGTGGAGCCGTTTCATGGCTGCCGTCACGGACTGGGAGCAGCAGGAGTATTTCGAGCGGTTCTGACGCAAGGGTCGGCGATGTCCGTCACGGACGCGTCGCAGCGACAGGCGGCCGAACCTCGAAGATGAAATCGTCCAAGTCCATCGCTCGGAGTTCCCGGCGCATCCGCCCAATCGTGCCCGGATAGAAGGACACGATCCTGCCCTGGGCATCCCGGTAGAAGTTGGGGCAGTCGCCCGACCAACTCATCGTCGCCAGCTCCGCCTGCACGGCGTCGGTGTAGTGGTCGGCGGCCTCCGTACGTACCTCCACCGACAACAGGTCGGGCCGCTCGATGAAGCGTTCGAGCATACCGGCGATGGTCTCGGTGTGCAGTTCGGCCGCGGCGAACACCGCGGTGTAGCCCACCGACCCGTTGATGCCACAGACGGTGAAGTAGTTGGGGAATCCCGGGGTCGCGAAGCCCCGGTAGCCACGAACGCGTTCACCCAGATACTCCGTGAGGCTGATGTCGCCGCGACCTGTCACTGCAACTGCGGGCCGGCCGTCGGCCCGGCTTCCGAGGCGATACCCCGTGCAGAAGATGACCGCGTCGACCTCAGTCTCGTCGCCATCCACGTCGACCACGGTGCTTTCGGTGAGGGACGCAACGCCTTTGGGGACGAGGCGTACGTGGGGTAGCGCAAGCGCCGCGTAGAAGTCGTCAGAAACGAGAATGCGCTTGCAGCCGGGGTCGTAGTCGGGGGTGAGGGCGGCAACGAGCTCCGGATCGCTGATCGATGCCCGCAGGTTCGAGAAGGTTCGCTGCCGTAACGTGTCCATCGCCTCCGGAACCTTCTGGGCGGCCTGGAACCACAGAAGCGACTCTTTGTACTGTCGCCGTCGAACCCGTCTCAGGACGTCGGCATCGGAAAGCGCCGCCCGTTCGGCGTCGGAATAGAGACGGTTGTTCCGGGGCACCACCCAGTTGGGTGTGCGGGAGTACACCGTCACCGATGCCGCTTGGCCGGCTATCTGAGGGACGACTTGAACCGCGCTCGCCGCGCTGCCAACGACCGCGACACGAAGCCCGGTCAGGTCGACGTCGTGACGCCAGGCAGCCGAATGCCACTGGACGCCCAGAAAACGATCTCTCCCGGCGATGCCGGGAATGCGAGGCTCGGTCAAGCCGCCGGTCGCCGAAACGAGCAGGCGATGCGACACGGTGGCGGGCGCGACATCTCCGGCCCGGACGTACGCGAGATCCCATGAGCCGTCGGCCTCGGAGTACCGTGCGGTCTCGACGCTCGTGTCGAGTCGGAGGTGCGCGAGCAGGCCATACTTCTCGGCGCACGCGCGCAGGTACGTCTGGATCTCGGCGTGCCCTGCGTACACCATCGACCAATCAGGATTGGGCTCGAAGGTGTAGCTGTAGAGATGCGAGGGGATGTCGCAGTGCAGGCCGGGGTACGGGTTCCGGAGCCAGGTTCCTCCGACGTCAGATTGCCGCTCGTAGATCGTGAAGTCGTCGATCCCGGCCCGCTTGAGTTGCATGCCCATCAGCAGTCCACTGAGCCCGCCACCCAGGATGCCAACGGTCGAGCCGACCGATGTCATGCTCCCACCGCTCGTCGGACGTCGGCCATGCGCTCGACCTGCTCGAGCAACTTCGGTCGGGCCGGAATGAGGGCGATGCTCCGCGCTCCCGCCTCGCGATAGGCGCCGAGCTGATCGGCTACTGACTCAACCGAGCCGGTGAGGGTCCAACGCTCGACTGCCTCATAGCCGAGGTTGTATTGGGCCCGATACAGCCGGGCCGCGTGGTCGCGGCAGTTCGCCGTGTCGTCCCCAATGGCGGCGAAGGCCAACAGCATCGGCTCCGGGCTCGGGCGACCGAACTCCTGGGCAAACGCGGCGAGCTGTTCGCAACTTCGTTTGAAGCCCGTCGGCGAGAGCCACACTCCGAGCCATCCGTCTGCGAATCTCGCGGCCCGGCGAACCGCAGCGTCGGACCGACCACCGACGACCAACGGCGGCAAGACCAACACCGCCGCGGCGAGCGGCGGGGTGTGCACGTTCAGCCGGGCCCCGATGTGATCGACCCGTTCGCCGGCCAAAAGCGCGGGAAGTATCGACAGGAACTCGTCCAGACGCCCGCCTCGACCGGCGAGATCGGCTCCGGCCGCGCTCCACTCCGGCTCGTGCTCGCCTCCCGCTCCCACGCCGACGATGAGCCGGCCGGGAGCCAACTGTTCGATCGTCGCCAGCGACTTGGCCAACCACACGGGTTGGCGCATTGCCGCCAGTAACACTGCGAAGCCCAATTTCATCCTGCTCGTCACCGCGGCGGCGGCGCCGAGGGCGACGGTCGCATCCATGATCGGCGGGTGAAAGGTCAAGTGGTCCCCGACCCATCCCGCGTCGAAGTCGGCGTCCTCGACCGCGCGGGCCACCTCGAGCAGCGGCCACGGATCGAGTCCGAACGGATTGAAGTTCGGGAGCATCACGCCCCACGGAGCGAGCATTGTCACGCCTCGAGGTTCCGAACACCGCTCGTCATCGGATGGCCTTCAATTGCACACCCAGCCAATTGTTGAGATCTCGGCGGGCCTGACGGCTCACTGCCGATTGCGGAGCGAACCCCTCGAATCCGTGCGGCGCCCCCGGATAGACGTGCAGCTCGACAGCGACCCCTGCTTGGTTCAGACGTTGGGCATAGGTGATGTCCTCGTCGGCGAACCCATCGAGTGACCCGACCATGATGAACGTCGGCGGCAGCCCGGACACATCGGCACACCTGGCCGGCGCGGCATGGGAAGGAACGTCGTCGGTGCCGAAGAGGGGCCCCAAATAGGAGCGCCAACCGAACTCGTTCGACTCAGGGTTCCAGATGGGCACCGGCCACCCGGCGGTCACTGTCGTCCTGGTGTCGTCGATCATGGGGTAGATCAGGACCTGGTAGTCGACGGCGAACTCGGCCCGATCGCGCACGACCAGCGCCAGTGCCGCGGCCAATCCGCCCCCACCGCTGGGCCCGCCGATCCCAACGCGGTCGGTGTCGATTCCCAGATCCCCACCGTGCTCCTTCACCCACTTCAGCCCGCCGTAGCAATCTTCGATCGGGGCAGGGTAGGGATGCTCGGGAGCGAGCCGGTAGTCGACGACGACTCCCATGAGCCCGAAGCGCCGGCACCAGCGGTCGAACCGCAGATCGTCCTGCTCGGGCGACCCCATCACGTAGCCACCGCCATGGAGCCAGCACAAGGCGGGAAGTGGACCGTCGATTCCGACTGGCCGATGGACCCGAAGCCGTAGCGGCGCGCCATCCGGCCCTTGAATCTCGTGGTCGGTCCGCACGACGTCGTCGGAGAGCGGCACGAGCGCATTGGCCGCCAGTCCGTCCGCTCGCATTCGGGCGAGCGTGGACTCATTGACGGTGCCGAAGCGTCGACCGGCCTCCAGCTCTGCCTTCACTTCCGGGTCGTAGTACGGCGTTGTGCTCATGCCGACAAACGTAGGTCACTGCAACGACTGCGCCAATTGCGCTTCGCAAGGGTGAGACGGTGCTCCCGATCGATCTCGTGATGAGCCTGCAAGACAACATCGCTCGGCGACGCTCGCGACTCAGGGCACCCAACCGGACCGAGTCGCAGGCATCGGCTGGGGGAACTCGGCGATGAACCAAGCCGTGTTGGATCCGACGTAGAACCGGTGCGCGTCGTAACCGGTGTAGG
>JAQCHM010000008.1 GCA_027730885.1 Actinomycetota bacterium
CACGCGACTCGCCTGGCGCATCGCTCAGCGAAGGACGGGGCAGAGGTCGTCGTGACACTCGGCGGTGACGGCACCGTGAACGAGGCAGCCAACGGACTGCTCGGCTCCGACACCGCGTTGGTCCCGCTACCGGGCGGTTCGACCAACGTGTTCGCGCGGGCGATCGGCTATCCGAACGACGCGGTCGAGGCCACACGGGTGCTACTCGACGCACTCGCGGCCGGTTCGATCCGTCCGGCGAGCCTCGGCATGGCCAACGAGCGCGCTTTCATCTTCCACGTCGGGATCGGCTTCGACGCGGACGTCGTCACTCGGGTCGAGGAGCGGGGATCGTTCAAACGATACGCCGGTCACCCCTGGTTCATCTACAACGCGATACGGGCGTGGAGCTCGCCACAGCGCCGCCAACTGTCCTTTGACCTGTCCACCGACGACGGTCGACATGTCGCAGGCGCGCAGATGGCGGTCGCCATGAACGTCAACCCGTATACCTTTCTCGGCAACCGTCCACTGGATCTGGCCCCCGAGGTCTCGCTCGGGACCCCCTTGTCGGTCGTTGCGACGACTTCACTCGGGTTGCGCAAGCTCATGCCCGTCGGCGCCATCGTCGCCGGCCGTCGATACGACGGACTACCCAACACCGGCAACTTTCGCCATTGGAGCCAGGTGCAAGGCGTGACCATCCGGGCAGCACGGCCCGTCCCGTTCCAACTCGACGGCGAACCGCAACCGGCGGTCTGCGAACTGCGGCTTCGACACCTGCCCGACGCGGTCAGGATCGTGGTTCCGACCAACGAGCGAGTGCCCTGACCAAGGCCCGGGGATCGTTGGTGATGATCCCGTCCACCCCGAAGTCGGCGAGCTCCAACGCTCGCTCGGGCGAGTCGACCGTCCAGACGTAAACGGCCAGGCCTTCTCCCTGCGCCCGCTCGACGAACGCCCGATCGACCTGTCGGTCGTGGGGATTGATGGCCTGTAGCCGATGGTCCACTGCCCGGCCGATCAACGCCTCAGGGTCGGCCTCCCCCCAGGTGAGCCAGGCCAGGGCGATGGTCGGGTCAACCGGTCGAAGACGCAGGATGCTCTCCAGCTCGAAGGACGACACGAGCGTTCGGTCGTGGGCCTCCATGCCTGCGACGAGGGCGGCGACCGCGACCGAGAGGCCTTGATCGGGATCATGGCCTTCCTCACTGGGCGAATTCTTGATCTCGATGTTGACGAAGAGGTCGGCGGTTGCCAGCATCACTTCGCCCAACGTGGGGATCGAAGGTGGCAATTCGGTCGAATGGACGGCTCGGATCAGCCGTCCATCGGCCAAGTGTGCGTCGTGATGAAGCACCAGGACATCGTCAGCCGAAAGCCGGACATCGAGCTCGACACCGTCGGCCCCGGCCGCTCTCGCGGCGGCAAACGCCGGCATCGTGTTCTCGGGCTGCTCCGCCGACGCCCCCCGGTGGGCGATGACCCGCGGGCTTCGGTCGGCGTCTTGACCCACGGACACGTTCATCAGGGAATTCTGTCACGGTCGACCCTTGCTGAGCAGGAGCCGCTCCGATTGTTCGGGAAAATCCACCCAGACAACTCTTTACGAGAGTCGAAGTAATTGGTACGGTTCGAGCGGGAGCGGCGAGTCGTACGCCGAGCCCGCCGCCCCGATCCTCCTCTGGGATTCGGCCGCCTAAGCACGCCACCTTCTACGCGTCCGACTCACAAGAACAGCCTGAACCGCACACCCCTGAACCACACACCCAGCAACGACACCATCAACCACACCATCAACGAGGAGCGTGTGCACGTGGGAGGACAAAAACTCTTGCTCGACCGCAGCCAAGTCGACCAACAGGAACAGGGCACGCCTCTACGGAGCGTGACGACCGAAGCCCGGCTGGCGATGCCCGAGATGTTCGAACGGGTGGCCCAGCAGGTTGCCGATCGACCTGGCGATGCGGTGGACACTTCGTGGCGAACCGTCGCTTCCTGCCGGGACACCGACCCCGATCTGTTCTTCCCCGTCGGCACCACCGGACTCGCCATCACGCAGATCGACTCGGCCAAGGCCGTTTGCATGGGCTGCCCGGCGCAGACCCCTTGCCTCGACTTCGCGCTCCGGACCAATCAGGATTCCGGGGTCTGGGGTGGCACCTCCGAAGAAGAGCGGCGCCACCTCCGTCGCACCTACCTCGGACGGCGCCGCGTTCGTCGTTGACGCGCTGCCATCAGGTCTCGATCGGTGGAGCGAGCGACACGCGAAGCTCAGCGGTCGTTCCCTGACCCACCGCCGGCCTGATCGACAAGTGCCCGGCCATTTCTCCTGCTGCCAGCGTTCGCACGATGGTGAGCCCGAGGCCGGGCTCGCTCTCCAGATCGAAGCCTGCGGGCAATCCGACCCCGTCGTCATGCACTCGGATCACGAGTTCGGTGGTCGATGTCTCCAGTTCGCCCGTCACCGAGCCGCCGTTCGCTCCCGGTGGGAATCCGTGCTCGACGGCGTTCTGCAGGAACTCGGTGAGCACGACGGCCAGTGAACTCGCGGTGGCCGCCGGAAGGTCGGGGCCGTCGCCGACGAGCCGGAACCGGATCGGCCGATCGGGGGAAACCAATGCCCCTTCCACCATGGCGACGATGGGACGTACGACCGCTCCGAAGGCAACGTCATCGCCGCCTTCCTGGGCCAGGATCTCATAAACGAGTGCGATCGAGCGGATGCGACGAACCGACTCCTCGATGGCCGCCTTGGCTTCGGGAACCTCGACCCGACGACCCTGCAAGCGAAGCAGCGACGACACGGTCTGCAGGTTGTTCTTGACCCGATGGTGGATCTCGCGGATCGTGGCGTCCATCGAGACGAGCAGTCGTTGTTGTCGCCGTAGCTCCGACACGTCACGGATCAGGACCAACGCGCCGTCGACTTCGCCCGCGACGATCAACGGAAGGACCCGGGCCAGGATCGTCACCGACGAGCCTCGTTCGATCTCCTCGGTCACCGGCACCTTCAGGCGGTAGGCGGTCCGCAGGACATCGGGACGAAACCCGAGATCGTCGAGATGCCGACCGAGGGTGTTGGTGTGGAAACCCATGCGGTGCAAGGCCGAGGTTGCGTTCGGCGAGGAATACTGGACCCGACCCTCCGCATCGAGGATCGCCGCGCCGTCGCCGACCCGGGGAGCCTGCTCGGAGTCGGCGTCTTCATACGCGAACGGGAAGACACCGTCGGCGATCATCCCGACCAGTTTGCTGAAGACCCCGTTGTAGGTTCGCTCGAGTTCGCCGACGGGGCGCGCCCCGAGGCGGGGGTTCTCGATGGCGAGCACCCCGATGAGCTCGCCCTCATGGCGCACCGGCACCGCCTTCACCGACACCCGCTGTCCGGCCATCGGCAGATCGATCTCGCCGTCGACGATCTGTCCGCGATCCAGAACCTGGCACACCAGCGGCCGTTGCTCCACAGGCATGAACGTCCCGACGAGGTCATTGCGGTACAGGGTCTGCGCGGTCGTCGGCCGGATCTGACCGAGCACGAGGAATCGGTCGGAGTCCGCGGAACCGGCGCCGGAAACGAGGGAGAAGAGCAGGAGGTCGGCAAACGACAGGTCGGCGATCAGGCCCCAGGAAGCCACCAGCCTGCGGAGGTGGGTACGCGCCTCAGGGCCGAGTGCCGTGTGCTGGCGGGCAAGATCGTTGAGACTGGCCATGCCGGGGGCGGTCGGTCACAGATCGGCCGACCCGAGAGGTTACGCGCCGAAGCCGATTCGACGATCGGCGTCGGCGGCGCCGAGTTCGACGAAGGAGATCCTGGCCGCAGGGATGCCGGTCTCCTTGCCGCGCCGATCGACCAGCCAGAGCACGGCTCCGGCGTCGTCGGCGGAGCCGAGCACGACATCGATCCTGGCCTTGAGTTCGGCCCGGTCGGCGTCTTCGGCCAGTTCGACTTCGACGACCTGACCCGATTGTGCAATACCGATTCGGATGTCCACCGGTGAAAGCCTCCTGCTGAGAACGATTCGAACCAAGCGAGTTCGAGGTGGGTCGAACTTATCGGATCAGAGGACCCGCAACTCGGATCGGTACCGACGCTTCGGCGCAAGGTCGACATCGACGGTCTGGGCCAAGGCCGCAAAGATGGACCCGACCTCGGTCTCCGGTTGGGCCGCGATGGGATGGCCGTCATCGCTCCCCTGGCGCAAGGCCCGCACCAGCGGGACCTGACCGAGCAGCGGAACGCCCAACTGGGTGGCGAGTTCGGCACCGCCACCAGACCCGAACAGGTCGTAGCGAGTGCCGTCGTCCCCCGTGAACCAACTCATGTTCTCGATGACGCCGACGACGCTGATGTTGACCTTGTGGGCCATGTAGGCCGCTCGCTGCGCCACCTTCTGGGCAGCGGGCTGCGGGGTGGTGACGACGATCAGCTCGGCCCGGGGCAGGAACTGCGAGATCGACAAGGCAATGTCGCCGGTGCCGGGCGGAAGGTCGACCAGCAGGAAGTCGGGATCGTCCCAATAGACGTCGGTCAGGAACTGCTCGAGCGCCTTGTGCAGCATGGGCCCACGCCAGATGACCGGCTGGTTCTCCTCGACGAAGAACCCCATCGAGATGCACCGCACGCCGTTGGCTTCCGGTGGCACGATCATTTCGTCGATGATGGTGGGGTCGCGGTCGACACCGAGCATGCGCGGAATCGAGAACCCCCAGACGTCGGCGTCGACGACGGCGACACGCTTCCCCCGGCCCGCCAACGCCACCGCCAGATTGGTGGTCACCGAGCTCTTCCCGACGCCGCCCTTGCCCGAGGCGATCAGTAGGACTCGGGTGTTGCTGCCGGGGTCGGCGAAAGGAATGGCCCGACCCTCGGCGTGACCGTGGGCCTTCTGGCTGCCGGCGGTGGCAGCAGGATCGCCGTGGAGACGTTTGCGAAGATCGGCTCGTTGTTCGTCGGTCATGACCCCGAACTCCACGGTGGCGCTCGAGACGCCGTCGAGCGCCAGCACCGCTTCCTTCACGGTGCGGTCGATCTCGGCCCGCAACGGGCAACCCGCGATCGTCAGGTCGATTGCAACGTGCACGGCAGGAAGGCCGGCGAGATCGATGCGCCGGACCATGCCCAGCTCGACGATGCTGCGATGCAGTTCAGGATCCTGCACCGGGCGGAGAGCTTCGATGACGGCCGCCTCGTCGATGACCGATGGCGGTCCGCCCGACGTCGGGGAACCGGAGGATGGAGAACCTGAGGAGGCGTTGGCACCTGAGGAAGGCTGAGACACGGGACACCGATCAACGAGGATTTCTCCTACGACCGTAGGAGGAATGCTTGTAGGCTAGCCAGGTGGCCGACCGTGTCCCCACACCGCCAGTAGGGCGAACCCTCAAGCCGACCGAGTTCGCCAATTTGGTCAACGCCATCACGTCCGCGTTCGGCGACCCGACTCGGCGGGACATCTATCTCCTGACCCACGAGCATCGTGATGGCCTGACTGTCGGCGACGCGGCGGCGGCCACGGGTCTGCATCCGAACGTGGCCCGACACCATCTCGACAAGCTGGTCAACGGTGGCTATCTCGAGGTCACCCACCGACCCTCGGCCGGAGCGGGTCGGCCGGCGAAGGTCTACCGAGCCAGCGAGCCCGAATTGCAACTCGAGTTCGGCGTAGGCCACGACGACATCCTGGTCACCTTGCTCGGCAAGGCGCTCTCCCGACTCCCGGACCACGAAGCGGCGGCCCTGGCCGAGGAGGTCGGCGAGGAGTTCGGCAAACAGATGGCTGCCAGCATGGCCGACGCTACCGTCACCGACCGGCCTACGAGCCAACGGTCGTTCCGGTCCGCCCTCCACGTGGTTGCCGACGCCTTGTCGGCCCATGGCTTCGCGGCCCATGCCGAGCGCCACGGCGACGAACTCCGCATCGTCTCGGGTCACTGCCCATTCGGCGACGTCGCCATCGAACACCCCGTCATCTGCGCCGTCGACCGTGGCATGGTTCGGGGCATGCTCAGCTCCCTCGTCGGCGAGACCGAGGTGGTCCTCGGTACCTCCGTCGCACGCGGCGACGATGCCTGCGTTACCGACGTCCAGCTGCTCTGAGGCTAAGGTCGCGCGATGCGTACTCGTCGTGGCCGGGCGCCACTGTTCGTGTTTGGCTGGTTGCTCTTTGCCGCAACCGTGGTCATGCACCCCGCAGCCCCGCCGGCACACGCCGCGGTCACCGAGGACACAGGCATCGCCACACCCTCCCCGCGGGATTTCGTCACGCTCCGATACCGGGACTTCCTCGCCCGGGAGCCTGATGGTCCCGGCCTTGCGTTCTAGTCGAATCGGATCGAGGACGGAGTCGATCCGGGCACCCTCATCGACTCGATGGTGTCGGCACCCGAATTCGCCCAGACCGTTGCGCCGACCGCCCGGCTCTACCAGGCGTACTTCCTTCGCAGCCCTGACTTCGCCGGCCTGCAGTTCTGGTCCGGGCAGCTGCGCAACGGCCGCAGTCTGACCGACATCTCGTCGTTCTTCGCCGCCTCGACAGAGTTCGGCGCGCGGTACGGGACCCTCGACAACGCGTCGTTCATCGACCTCGTCTATCGGAACGTGCTCGGCCGCGCCCCCGACCCCGCCGGCTCGGCGTTCTGGGTCGGACGCCTCGACGCCGGGGCCAGCCGAGGGTCGGTCATGGCCGGGTTCAGCGAGTCGGCCGAGTACGTCAAGGCCAGTTTCGGGCGAGTGCGCGCCACGATGCTCTACCTCGGCATGCTCCGACGGAGCCCCGACGACGCGGGTCTCGCCTTCTGGGTGGGGCCTGATCGATCGCGGAACCGACTACGGCTCGGTCGTCCGAGGCTTCCTCGGGTCACCCGAGTACCAGGCACGTCTGGCCGCGGCCTTCCCCCATCGTGAGCCGCTCACCGGTTTCGCCACCGCGACCCCGCTGTACCGGCCGACGCTTGCCCTGAAGATCGACGCGGCACCGCTCGGTCGCCCCCAGATCAGTCTGAATCAGGCCGACGTCGTGTACGAGCAAGTGGTCGAGGGAACCGTCACCCGACACCTCGCGCTTTCCCACACCCAGACGCCGATCGCAGCCGGCCCGATCCGATCCGTTCGTACCACCGACTTCGCTCTGTTGACACCACTCAACCGTCCACTGGTGGGAGCGTCCGGCGGCAACCAGATCGTCCTCGCCGGGCTCAGGGCCAGCCCGGTCGTCGACCTCACCGCGGTAGTAGCCGGCGGTTACTACCGGGTGGCCGATCGACGCTCCCCGCACAACTTGCTGGTCAACCCCGCGCACCTCTGGGGCCTGGCACCGCCGACGTCCACCGCGCCCCCGGTGCTGTTCGACTTCCGCTCCCACGGGGAGGCGGTCAACCCCAACGGCATCCCGGCCGCGGGGGTCGACATCGCCTTCGGCAAGACCAGCGTGGCCTTCCGATGGTCGGCTGCGGGATGGAGCCGCACGCAGAACGGCACGGCGCACACCGACAGCACTGGGCGCGTCGTCGCACCCGAGAACGTCGTCGTCATGCAGACCGACTACCAAGTCAGCCCGGCAGACCCCGAGTCACCCGAGGCCATCTCCGTCGGGCAGGGCCCTGCCTGGATCTTCACCGCCGGCCGTCGCATCGACGGTCGGTGGAGTCGGGCGACCGCGGGCGACGTCATCGTGTACACCGACGCCCAGGGGTCTCGAGTGGAGCTGACGCCGGGCAGCACCTGGGTCGAATTGGCCCCGCCCGGAACGGTGACGCTCAGGTAGTCAGCGCGCGCTCGGTCGTCACCATCGGCAGTCCGAGTAGTCGGGCCCGATCCAGGCGCAACGACAGATCCAGGGGATGTCCCGCCGCGGCGCGGCCGACGACGATGCCCTCGGTAGGGGCTCCCCAGTGCCGCAGGAGACGAGTCGAGTACTCGGCCCGACTCATGGCCTCGGGACCCGCGAGGTTGATCGTGCCCCGTTCGTCGGGCAGGTCGAATGCGAGGCGAAGCAGTCCCTCCACCAGCGCGTCGGCGAACACCGGATGGCGAATGGCGTCACCCCACAGACGGACCGACTCGCCACCGGACAGTCGTCGAGCGAACTCAGCGGTCGCGGCGTCCATCCGCTCGCGGCTGTAGATCAACGACGCACGCACCGACACCGACCGATCGCACCCTTCCGCCACGAGGGACTCGCCTTCGGCCTTGGTCCGGCCGTAGTCGTTGATCGGTGTCGGCGCCGCGTCGTCGGCGTACGGGGCGGAGTCGCCTGCATGGACGATGTCAGAGGAGACGTGCACCAGGCGAGCCCCGACTTCCTGGGCGGCTCGGGCAACCGCTGCCGCACCGTCGACGTTGACCATGAACGCCTCCGGCGATCCGGGAGTCCCCGCCGCGGCATTGATCACCGCATCCGGCCGGATCTCGGCCATCAGGCGAACGACCTGGTCTGCATCGAGCAGACCCAGGGGTCGCCATTCGATGGCGGTCGAGGAGACGAGCGCAGGGACGGGTGCAGTGCGGGACACCGCGACGACTCTGCCGCTGCGCCGGCTGGCATGCTGCCAACAGAGCGGCAACAACCGGTGTGCCAGGAATCCCGACGCGCCGGTGACGAGCAACGCCGAGCTCACCTACGGCTGCGGCCCTCGGGTTGATCGTCCTCGGCCCCTTCGTGGGCCCCGAGCACGACGGGAACGATCATTGGCCGCAGACGGGTGCGGTGGTTCACGAATCGTCCGAGGGTTCTCCGGGCAACCCGCTCGAGCTGCTGACGGGTGCGCTGGCCATCGGACAACGCCGACTCGACCGCTTCGCGAACCGCCTCGGTCGCCTCCTTGCGGAGCTGATCACCCTCGTCGCCGTCGACCCAGCCTCGGCTGACGATCTCGGGGAGGCCGACCAACGTTGCGCGCTGTCCGTTGATGGACAGGGTGATGACAGCGGACACGAACCCCTCGGTGCCGAGGGTGCGACGCTCGGCCAGGACGCTGTGATCGAGATCGCCGACGCTGCCGTCGACATAGACGTACTCCGCGGGAACCGAGTCGCCCCGATGTAGCCCGTCGTCGTCGAGAACGACCGAGTCACCGTCCTGGCAGATCAGGATGCGCTCGGGCAGGGTCCCCATACGGGCGGCCAGCCGGGCGTGTTCGGTCATGTGTCGGAACTCCCCGTGGACCGGGACGAACCACTCGGGCTGAACGATCGAGTGCAGCACCTTCAGTTCCTCAGCCTTGGCGTGGCCGGTGGCGTGAACGTTGGCAATGCCGGAGTGAACCACCTCTGCCCCTCGGCGAAGCAGGCCGTCGATGACCCGGGACACGCTGGACTCGTTTCCCGGGATGGGATGCGAGGACAGGATGACGCAGTCGTTCTCACGGATGTTGAGCCAGCGGTTATCGCCGCTGGACATCCGGGCAAGCGCCGACATGGGCTCGCCCTGGGAGCCGGTCGAGATCACGCACAACTTCTCGGGAGGGATCTCCCCGACGTCTTCGATACTCCGAAGGTGGGTGTCGGGGATCCGCAGCAGGCCCATCTGGCGCGCGAGGTTCACGTTCTTGTTCATGGAACGACCGAGGGTCGCCACGATGCGGTCGTTGGCAATGGCTGCGTCGGCGATCTGCTGCACACGATGGATGTGGCTGGCGAAGCAGGCAACGATGATCCGGCGGCCGTTCCGGGACTGGAAGAGGTCATGGATCGACTGACCGATCGAGGTCTCCGACGCAGAGAATCCGGCTTCCTCGGCGTTGGTCGAGTCGCACAGGAACAGACGGATACCGTCGTCCTTCGCCAAGTGCCCGATGCCGGCGAGATCGGTGAGCCGGCCATCGACCGGTGTCATGTCGAGCTTGAAATCACCGCTGTGGAGAATGACGCCTTGAGGCGTGTGGAACGCTGTGGCGAAGCCGTGGGGCACCGAGTGGGTCACGGGAAAGAACTCGAGGTCGAAGGGACCGACCTTGATCCGATCGTTGTCGTTCACCTCGATGAACGTCGCCTGCTTCAGCATCCGCCGCTCTTCGATACGGTTCCGTGCGAGGCCGATCGTGAGCGGTGACCCGATGATGGTGAGCGGCATCTCCTCGAGCAGGAAGCCGATCGCCCCGATGTGATCCTCGTGGCCGTGAGTGGCGACGACCCCCTCGACGCGATGGGCGTTGTCCCGCAGCCAGGTGAAGTCCGGGAGAACGAGGTCGACACCGGCCATGTCGTCGTCGGGGAACATGAGGCCGCAGTCGATGAGCATGATGCGGCCATCGACCTCGATGGCCGCGCAGTTGCGTCCGATCTCTCCGAGACCACCGAGGAAGACGACTCTGACGTCGGCTGCCACCTAGAACGCCCGGTCGAGGTTGGCCAGCACGATGCGAGCCCGATCCTCGAGGCCGGCGGGTGCCGGCCCCATCGGGGGGCGGCACGTGCCGACAGGAATTCCAAGCAGGTTCATCATCACCTTCGTTGGCACAGGATTGGGATTGTCGTCGCCGGTCTCGTAGTTCCAGGACGGGATCAGGCGCGCGTTGATGCGGGTCGCATCGGCCACCTGTCCCTTGGAGAAGGCTGCGATCATTTCCTGGGTCTCGACACCGACCCAGTGGGTTGCCACACCGATGATGCCGACCGCTCCGACCGCAAGCAGGGGGAGCGTCATGCTGTCATCGCCCGAGTAGACCTCGATGCGTTCGGGTGCCTCGGCTAGCAGCTCGGCAGTCAGCGCGGGATTACCGGCGGCGTCCTTGATCGCGACGATGTTGTCGATGGCGAAAAGCTCATGGAACAGTGCGTGGGAGATCTTCCTGCCACTTCGGATCGGGATGTCGTAGAGGATCACGGGAAGGTCGGTGGCTTCGGCGCATGCCTTGAAATGCACGGCGAGGCCGGCCTGCGAGGGCCGGTTGTAGTACGGGGTGACCTGCAGGATGCCGTCAACCTTGGCCGCCGTTGCGCGCTCGGTGAGTTCGACCGCGGCCGCGGTGTCATTGCTCCCGGCGCCTGCAATGACGACGTGATCGGGCAACGCCTCGCGGACCGCCGTGATGAGTTCGACTTGTTCGTCGTGGGTGAGGGTTGCCGACTCACCGGTGGTACCCGCGACGACCACACCGTCATTGCCGTGGGCAACGAGCCACTTGGCCAAGTGCTGGGCTGCGTCGACATCCAGCTTGCCGTCGGCGTCGAAGGGGGTGACCATCGCCGTGAGCACAGGACCGAAGCGAGCCATCAGTGCGCCCCTTCACTTGCACGGTCGATGCCGAGCGTGGCCAGAAGGTCCTCGTGCAGTTCGAACCAGACCGTGTGGTAGGACTCCATGATCGGCTTGGTGAACCATTGCCGGTCCCCGGCTCGGACTCGCTCCAGCGCATGAGTCAAGCCTTCGGGGTAAACACCGAAGCGGTCGAGTACCGACACCAGTTCGACGAGGAGCGGCTGCACCGCCTGGTCGAGCAGAGCGAGTTCGTCGATCACCGCGGCGTCGTAGTCCGGATCGGAATCATCGTTGAGTACCTGCGCGTCGGCATCCTTGACCTGCCATCGGGTGCACACGGCGAGCATCGTGCCGTTCAACGCCAAGAAGCGGGCGTAGACCGACTCGACGATGGATCGAGCGGGGACACCGTCGACCGGAGGGAGGCCACCGAGCTCGGCGGCGAGGAGTCGTTCGTTCTCGACGCGTCCGACCGGGGTGAGGCCCCAGCCCTTCATCCGGCCGTCGCGGTACAACGCCAACTCTGAAGCCGACGCTTGCGTCAAGGCAGCGACGACCTCCTCCTCGCTCTTGCGGAGCAGGGTGGCCACGACCCCGGCCTCGGCGAAGCCCTTCAGTCGAAGGCCATGGAGCGCGAGGAGATCGGGTTCAGATACATGAGCCATGACCGGGCAGGCTAGCAGCGAGGAGCGGGGACCTTGACAGCATTCGAACGGCGCTTCATGCGACTAAACGATCGAGAACGCCGGGGTCGAAGTGGCCGGTGACGAAGTCGGCGAGACCATCGAAGACCGCGTCAAGCGGCGTAGCAGACGCCCCGAACAGGGCTCGGAGGGTGCTGGAGGCCTCGAACAGGCCATGAACAGAGAGTCCGAGAACCGGCCCTGATTGCCACCACGAACCCTCACCCGATGGACCCGTCGGCGTCCCTCCCGGATCCCGAGTTGGTTGGGTCCTGCCTTGATGGATCTCGTAGCCCTCGAACTCGACACCACTCAGCGCTGCCCACGGCCCGGCCAACGCGCCGAGCCTGGTGTTCGTTCGACGAACAATCTTGGCCGTCTCGTAGGTCGTGGTCACCGGGAGGAGCCCGAGACCGGCGACCGAGCCACGAGCGCCGTTCTCAGAACCCTGCACCCTGTCGCCGAGCATCTGGAGTCCGGCGCAGATACCCAGCACGGCTCGGCCACGCCGCGCGTGCTCGATCACCGCCAGATCGAGCCCTCGATCTCGTATCCAACCGAGATCGGCAACGGTGTGCTTCGATCCTGGCAACACGATCCAGTCGGCCGCGCTGACGTCGGCCGGGGTGCGAGCCCAGACCAACCGGAGACCGGGCACGGTCTTCAGCACCTGGAACTCGTCCAGGTTGCTGACGCGCGGATACGCCACCACCGCCACCGTCAAGGTGATCGGACCGGCGGCCATCGACCGATCGTCGAAGACGCCGTCTTCATCGGGAAGACCGTGCTCACGCCACATGGGCAGCGTGGCCACCGTCGGCACGCCGGTGTGGTGCGCGAGCAGGCGGGGTGCCGGATCCAACAGCGTGGGATCGCCCCTGAATTTGTTGAGAACGAACCCGTCGATCATCGATCGCAGGGGCGGCGGTAACAGCGCCCACGTCCCGTACAGATGAGCGAACGCCCCGCCGCGGTCGATGTCGGTGACGAGCAGGCATCGCGCCCGGGCGTGCAGTGCCGGCCTGATGTTGGCCACGTCGGTGGCTTGCAAGTTCACCTCGGCGGGCGAGCCGGCACCTTCCATGACCACGACGTCGTACTCGGCACGCAGCTCGTCGAGGGCTGTCGCGATGGTCGGCCAGACCACCTCGCTGCGGTCCCGCCAGGGCATCGATCCCAGGCCGTGGTCCACCTGACCGAGCAGAACGACTTGGCTCCGCAGATCGGACTCCGGTTTCAGCAGCAGCGGGTTCATCCGAACGTCGGGCACGGCGCGGGCTGCCAGCGCCTGGAAATACTGCGCGCTCCCGATCTCCCCCGGTTGCCCACCGGGGCCGACGACTACCCGAGCGTTGTTGCTCATGTTCTGCGGCTTGAACGGTGCCACCCGGAGTCCCCGGCGAGCGTAATGGCGACACAGGGCCGTCGTCAGCAAGCTCTTGCCCGCCCCTGATGTCGTCCCGAGCACCATGACAACGGCGGCCCCTCGATCGGGTCGGGCGATCACGACCCCTCGACAGGCGAGTCGACTCCAGGAAGGACCCCAGCGCTCCGCCGGAGCACCAACCCATAGACGACAAGTCCCATGACGGCGAAGGTGAACCACTGCAGGGCATAGGAGAAGTGCGAGCCTTCACCGATGGGCGGGAGCGGCACAGGGTCGGGGGCGTCATCGGTGGCCGGTCCGCTCGCCTGGAGCCACATCGGCAGCAACTCCGACGGACCGGTCGGGGGCAGGCGTTCGCCCACGGCGGCGACATCGAGGCGAGGAACGCGCTCACCCTGCCCGGTATCGGTGGCACCGAAGAAACCGTCCTTGGTCTGGCTGAGCCGCACCCAACCCTCGATGACGACCTGGTCGTCAGGTGCCGCGGCTGCGTCTTCCTCTCGATCCGCGAACCCGCGGTTCACCAGCAGGTGATCACCCTGCACGGTCTCGAACAACCCGATGACCCAGTCCCCGCCGAACCCGTTCTGGCTCCGGTTTGCCACGCGTACCAGCTCGCCGTCGAGGTAGCGACCCTCGGCCCGCACGGCGAGGTAATCGAGTTCGCGGAGCGCTTCGACCCGCCCGAGGTGAAGACCGGCCAGTGCATCGCCAACGTCCACCGGCGCCAACGTTGAGCGTTCGACCACCGCTTGGTTCAGCGCTCGACGTTGGTCGAGGCGCGACAACTGCCAGAAGCCGGCCCACAGGAAGACGACGAGCAACGAGCCTACGAACAGATGAGAAGCGATCCATTTGGGGCGGCGAGCAAAGCTCCAGTCCAGCACGATGCCACCGTACCGGAGCCGCGACCTGCCAGACTCGCATCCGTGCGCTTCCAACGCGGGGTTCCGCCCGCCCGCCCGATCGTCACCCTTTGCATCGCCATCTCGATCACATCGATGCTCTCGGGCTGGGTCGGCGATCTGCTGTTGTCCCAGATCGTCGACCGCAACCCGCTGCTCCTCATCGCCCTGAATCCGCGGAACCGCAATCTCATCCTGGCCACCAACGAACTCGACGCGCTCGTCTATTACCTCGTCGGGTTCTTTCGTCTGATCGCTTCCGATCCGGTCAACTATCTGCTGGGCTTCTGGTTCGGTGATCGCGCCATCGCCTGGACCGAGAAGAGGTCACGGACCTATGGCCCGCTGATCCGCGACGGTGAACAGTGGTTCCGACGTTTGTCGCTCCCGCTGATCTTCGCTGCTCCCAACAACGTCATTTGTGCCCTCGCCGGGGCCACAGGCGTGAGCCTCCGCATGTTCGCGGTCTTGAACGTGACCGGAACGATTGCCCGCCTCGTCGTCATCCGACAACTCGGATCGACCCTCGAGTCGCCGATCTCGTCGGTCGTCGACTTCATCGGCGAGTACCGAACCCCGATTCTGATCATCTCGGTGATCGGTGTCGTATGGACCGTCTTCGGCGAGTTCCGCGGCGACAACAGCGAGCTGACGGCGCTGCGGAAATTGGAGGACCAGGCCGAAGGGGCAGAGGCCGAAGGGGCAGAGGCCGATTAGAAGTCTAACGCCTGGCCGAGGTCGGCCAGGACGTCGGTCGTGGCCTCGAGACCACAGGACAGCCGAATGGTCCCGAGACCGATGCCGTCGGCTGCCAGGTCATCAGGATCGACCCCGATGTGGGTGGTGGATGCCGGATGGCACACCAACGTCTCCGGACCGCCGAGTGAGGGGGCGTGGATGGCCAGCCGTAGCCGATCGACGAAGGCCGAGGCCGCGCTGCCACCGCCGGCCAGATCGAAGGTGAGCAGTCCACCGGCGATGCGCAATTGACGCTTGGCCAGGTCGAACTGCGGGTGACTCTCGAGCCCCGGGTAGCGCACCTGAGAGCTCGCGGGATGCCGTGCGAGGAACTCCGCAACCGCGGTCGCCGTAGTCGTCTGCTGCGCGATCCTGACCGGCAAGGTCCGGAGACCGCGCAGCCCGTTGAGCGCATCAGCCGGTGAGGCACAACCACCGTGTAGGTGGGAGAAGCCGGTGATCCACTCGACGAGGTCGTCCGAGCCGGCGATAACACCGAGGATGGCGTCGTTGTGACCTCCGATTGCCTTGGACGCGGAATGAATGACCAGGTCCACGCCGTGGGCCAGCGGGTTCTGGCCCAGCGGGGTGGCGAAGGTCGAGTCGACCGCGGTGAAGGGCCCCTCGATGCGCCCCAGCTCGTCGAGGTCGACCAGATCGAGGCGAGGGTTCGCCGGCGACTCAGCCAATACGAGGCTGGTCCGTCCCGGGATCACGGCGGAAGCGAGGGCTCCCGGAACGATGCCGTCGACGAAGGTGACCTCGATCCCGAAACGGGGGCAGACCTGTTCGAGGAGCAGGCGAGTGCCGCCGTAGAGCTGCCGGGCGGCCACGATGTGCGAGCCCTGCGAACACAACCCGAGCACGGTGCAGGTGATCGCAGCCATGCCCGACGAGAACGCCCGCGCGGCCTCGGCCGACTCGAGCTGGGCGATCGCTTCCTCGAATTCGGCGACTGTGGGGTTTCCGTACCGCCCGTAGAAGTGGGTCGGGCGGATCTGGGTCGCCAGCTTGCGGGACTCGTCGACCGTCCCGACCTGGAAGGTGGTCGAGGGGTACAACGCCGGCGCCAACGAACCGGACCCGTGGGTTCGTCCTGCGGTGATGGCGGTCGTTGCCTGTTCGCGGCTACCGTCGGCCTGCGCGGTTTGCCTGTCTGTCGTCATGTCGTCTCTCCGTGATCACTTGGTTGCCGGCTGCTGCCGGCCGCATCGTCGGCGTCACCGCCGACAGGGCACCTTGGGTGTCGATCCCAGGTTGCCGGACCTCGAAAGGCCGCTCTAAATGCAGAACCGCAGTATGCCCGGACAGTCGGCAACCACAACGCCCCACTCGATCAGGTAGTCAGCCCGACGATTCCGAGCGCCAGCGCCAGCAATGACAGGGTCACTGCCATGAGACCGGCAACGGCCGCGGCCAGGGGGTGGACGGGGGGCTCGCCGGCCCGCAGGGTCCCGTGGAGGTTCTCGTAGCGCAGAACCGACCAGTACAACATCCCGACGCCGATGACCACGACCGTGATGCCCATGCCGGTGGCCAGCACCACGACCGGGAGGTTGCCCTGGTGGGAGAGCCCGATTCGACCGATGGCGGCGCCGAGGACGATCTGGCTGAACGCAGTGCGCTCCCACGCCATGGCGGTGCGCTCCTGTTGCATCCCGGCGTCGAAGATGATCGACGGTCGGGGCGAAGACGTCATGATGGTCCCGCTGCGATGAAGAGCAGCGCCCCGACCAACCCAAGCGTGGCCACGGCGAACGCCACGATGCGCGGGAGCCGAGAAGGTGGCAGCGGTTGGTTCTGGCGCATCGCCAGCTCGGCCCGGAACCAGCGACGATACGAAGCCGCCGAGGTGACGACGGCCATCGCCAACACCGCCAAACCGAGTACCTCCGACCCGGTCTGATCAGGCAGCAGGTTCAGAAGACCGAGGCCGTCCGGATCCACGCCAGGAAGGTCCGTTCGTTCGCGAGCGTGAACCGGTAGTCGGGGTGCTCACCGACGTCGTCGAGACGCTCGCCCCGCAACAGTTGGCGAAACCCGGTCACCCGAAAACCGTCACTTCGAGCAGGACCATCCCGAACAAAAGCATGGCTTAGAGCCCGAGCACGGCATCCAGGCCGACCGTCAGGCCCGGTACGGTGGCGATCCGCTTCGCGGCCAACACGACGCCGGGCATGAACGACGATCGGTCGTAGCTGTCATGGCGAAGGGTCAACGTCTGGCCTGCGGTGCCGAGAATGACTTCTTGGTGGGCAACGATCCCCCGCATTCGCACCGAGTGAATCGGAATTCCCGCAGGGCCCTTGGCCCCGCGAGCGCCCTCGATCGTCTGCTTGACCGTCGGGTCGGCGGCCCAGGTGGCCGACGCCTGAGCCATACGCTCCGCGGTGGCTAACGCAGTTCCACTGGGAGCATCTACCTTGCCATCGTGGTGGAGCTCGATGATCTCGGCGGTGTCGAAGTACGGCGCTGCCAGCTCGGCGAATCGCATCATGAGCACCGCGCCGATGGCGAAGTTCGGGGCAATGACACAGTTGGCGACCCGACCTGACGGGCCACCGGTCGCGAACAGTTCGCGGATCGTGGCGTGTTCGTCCTCGGTGAAGCCAGAGGTGCCGACGACGGCGTGCACGCCGTTCTCCGCGCAGAAGACCAAGTTGTCACGGGCCGCGTCGATATGGGTGAAGTCAATGGCGACGTCGGGTAGCGAACGAAGCAGGCCATCAGGTGCGCCGACCACCTCGAAGCTGCGCGATGTCACCCCGGTGACCTCGCCGATGTCGATGCCGGCGAACGAGGGGTCGACAGCACCCACGAGCTCGAGTTCGGGGTCGGCGCAGACGGCCTGACACACCGCAACGCCCATGCGTCCACCGGCACCGAACACTGCGACCCGCGTCTTGCCCTTCGTCATGCACGGATCTTACGGCGGAATGCCGAGGGCCCCTGCACCGAATGGGTGCGGGGGCCCCTCAGGGCACGCGTGCCGGAATTCTTCGACCAGCTAGAAGCAGATCAGCGTCGGCTGCGGCCTCGACCGCCGCCGCCGCCGCCGCCGCCACCACCGGAGCGACCACGACCGCCGCCAGAACCGGCGCCGCTGCGGCGTCGGCTGGGGGCGTCGTCACTTGGCATCGGGTCGCCTTCGGGGCCGAGGTCGCCGAACTCGGCGGTGAAGCCCTCGTCGAAATTCATCGATGCACCGTTGGTGGGAGCATCTTCCTCGTCCCGGCGAGGACCGCGGCCTCGACCGCGGTCACCCCGATCACCCCCGAAGGCAGAGCCGCCCTCGTCGGATGGGCTGGGGGCCTGGCCGGCCAGGTGCAACGACACCTTCCCGTTGGGATCGATGTCCTCGACCACGACCTCGATCTCCTGGCCGAGCGAGAGCACGTCCTCGACGGTGTCGATCCGCTTGCCGCCGCCGATCTTGGAGATGTGCAGCAGGCCGTCGCGGCCGGGGAGGATGTTGACGAATGCCCCGAACTTGGTGATGTTGACGACACGCCCGTTGTAGGTGGCGCCCACCTCGGCGGTCGGCGGATCGAGGATGAGTCGGATCTGCCGCTCGGCCTCGTCGACAACCGCTCGGTCGGTCGCGGCGATGGAGACGATGCCGACCATGCCGTCGTCGTCGACGCTGATGTCGGCACCGGTCTCGCTCTGGATGGTGTTGATGACCTTGCCCTTGGGGCCGATGACCTCGCCGATCTTGTCGACAGGGATCTCGAAGCTGATGATCTTCGGGGCGCCGTCGCGCACATCGCCGCGGGGTGCAGCGATGGCTTCGTTCATGACCTCGAGAATCTTCAGGCGGGCGACCTTGGCCTGGTCGAGCGCCGCAGCCAACACGTCGGCGGGGATACCGTCGATCTTGGTGTCGAGCTGGAGCGCGGTGACGAACTCGGCGGTACCGGCAACCTTGAAGTCCATGTCACCGAAGGCATCCTCGGCGCCGAGGATGTCGGTGAGCGTGGTGTACTTGCCCTCGGCGTAGACCAGACCCATCGCGATGCCGGCAACCGGTGCTTTGATGGGCACCCCGGCGTCCATGAGTGACAGGGTGGAACCACAGACCGACGCCATCGACGTCGAGCCGTTCGAGCTGAGCACTTCCGACACGAGGCGCAGCGTGTAGGGCCACTCCTCGAGCGAAGGGAGGACGGGCACGAGGGCCCGCTCGGCCAGCAGGCCGTGACCGATCTCACGGCGCTTGGGGCCCCGCATGAAGCCGGTTTCTCCTGTGGAGAACGGCGGGAAGTTGTAGTGATGCATGTAGGACTTACGCTCGATGTTGTCGATGCCGTCGATCATCTGGTCCATGCGCTTCATGCCCAGGGTGCAGACGTTGAGCACCTGGGTCTCACCCCGTTGGAACAGGCCCGAACCGTGGACCCGCGGCACGACGCCGACTTCGGCGGACAGCGGGCGGATGTCGGTGGGGCCTCGTCCGTCGATGCGGGCGCCGTCCTCGACGATGCGGCGACGGACGATCTTCTTCGAGAGCGATCGGTAGGCCGCCTTGAGTTCCTTCTCCGAACCGGGGAAGCGCGATGCCAGAGCAGCGACGGCCTCGTCGCGGAGCTCGGACTCGGCCCCGCCACGTTCAGCCTTGTCCGCAATCATCATGATGTCGGCCAGCTTGGCGCCGGCGAGCTCGGTCACGGCTTCCATCTGAGCGTCGGAGTAGTCGACCAGGTCGGAGTGTTCCATGACCGGTTTGCGACCGCCGGCCGCTTCCACCAGGGCCAGCTGCAGGGCAATTGCTTCCTTGATGTACTGCTTGGACTCTTGCAGGCCCTGGGCCAGGGCGCCCTCGTCGACCTTGGGAGCGCCGTTCTGGTAGTTGTTCCAGGACGAGGTAGTTCCGCCGGCCTCGACCATCATGATGGCGACGTCGCCATCGTCGAGCTGGCGACCGGCGACGACGATCTCGAACGACGATTGGTCGCCTTCCTGGTAGGAGGGATGGGGCAGCCATTCCCCGTCGACGGTGTAGGCGAGGCGGACGGCACCGATGGGGCCGTTGAACGGGACATCGGAGACCATGAGAGCGGCCGACGCACCATTGATGGCCAGCACGTCGTGCGGGTTCACCTTGTCTGCGGAGAACACGGTGACGACGATGTGGGTCTCGTTGCGGTAGCCGTCGGGGAACGACGGACGCAACGGCCGGTCGATCAACCGGCACGTGAGGGTGGCCGCGTCGGAAGCCTTGCCCTCGCGACGGAAGAACGAGCCGGGAATCTTGCCGACGGCGTACGAACGCTCTTCGACGTCAACGGTGAGCGGGAAGAAGTCGATACCGTCCCGCACGGTCTTGGCCGCGGTCGCCGCGACCAGTATGGTGGTGTCGCCCACCCGGGCCAACACAGAACCGCTGGCGAGGCCGGCCAGGCGACCGGTCTCGAGGTACATATCGGGACCATCACCTGAGGTGATGGTCCCAGTTACGGAAACTACGTCCGTCATGGGATCTCCTGTTTGATCTGCATGCTTGATCAGCATGATTCGAGGGGCAGATCAGATCCCAGATTGCAGCCACCCGCAGCGCGTGCCCTTCGGGCAGGGGCGGGGAGTTGGAAACTGGCAGCTGACCTGCCGAGGCGCGAACCTTTCGCACCAGTCGTCCAGACTACCCCTGGCCCGGCGTCATTGCGCGGACGGGCCTCAGCGGCGAAGACCGAGCTCCGCGATCACCGTACGGTAACGCTCGACGTCGATGTCCGCGAGGTAGTCGAGGAACCGACGCCGACGACCGACCAACATGAGCAGACCGCGACGGCTGTGGTGATCCTTCTTGTGGGTCCGCAGGTGCGTGGTCAGGTGAGTGATCCGGTCGGTCAGGAGCGCGATCTGCACCTCGGGTGACCCTGTGTCATCGCCGGACCGCTTGAACTTGGCGATGGTGTCGGCCTTGGGCGGAAGATTGGCAGCGGGCTTGCTCATGAGATCGTCTCCGTGGTGTGTGGGTGCTCTGGTCGACCGGCGGATGCGCCGAACCGAAGAGTTGGGTCCTGGGGCCCGGCCATACTCGCTACCAGGTAGCGAACACAGCAATCCTCCAGCGTAGAGGCTCGCGACCGCATCTCCTCGCTTCGGCCCCCCGGTCAGCGGTGGCGGTCGAGGATCTCGGTCGCGCTCTGGATATCGCGCTCCAGTTGCTCCTTCAGGGCCTCGATTCCGGCAAATCGCTGCTCGGAGCGGATGAGATCGACCAACTGCACCCGCGCGGACTGTCCGTACAGATCGCCGTCGAAGCCTACGAGATGGGCCTCGACCAGCGAGTGTTCCTGATCCCGGTAGAAGGTCGGCCGCTTCCCCACATTGACGGCGGCCGGCCAGCGGTGGCCGTCCGGGCCCACGTACCATCCGGCGTACACCGCGTCGGCCGGCAGGGCCATGCCCTTGGGCACAGCGACATTGGCGGTGGGGAACCCGATGGTTCTACCACGCTGGTCGCCCGTCACGACTGGGCCGCGGATCTCGTGATGGCGGCCCAGCATCCGAGCTGCGATCGTCACCTCGCCGCCGGCGAGCGCCCGCCGGATGGCGGTAGACGACACCGATTCGATCCGAGCGTCGGGTCGCGGCAGCAACTCGACCCCCTCGGTCACGAATCCCAGGCGAGCGCCCGCCGCACGCAGGGTGTCGACGTTGCCAGCCCGATTGGCTCCGAAGTGGAAGTCTCGGCCGACGATCACGGCCCGAGCGTTGAGGCACCCGACAAGGATGCGCTCGATGAACTCATCGGCCGTCTCGTGTGAGCGTTCCGCTGTGAAGGGCACCACCACGGTCCTGTCGACACCCTGACGCTCGAGCAATTCGAGCTTCTGTTCGAGATCGATGAGCAGTAGCGGCGCCGACTCGGGCCGGAGCACGCGCGCGGGGTGGGGTTCGAAGGTGACGACGGCCATCTCGACTCCGAGCACCGCGGCCTGACGCTGGGTGGATCGAATGACCGCTTGGTGGCCCAGGTGGACGCCGTCGTACACCCCGATCGTGAGGGCGTGTGCGACGCCGGCTCCGGTCCCGTCGACCGGTCGGTAGTTGTCTGGATCCCTGATGATCTCCACGGTGGGGAAACGCTAGCGCATCAGATCGGATCGGCCACACCTCGGTCGGCGTCGCATCGACGACACCGGCGGCGATCTACGGGGCCAATACTTTCACGGGGCGGAACTGGCCGTCACGGGCCTCGTAGATGGCGAGCACCTGCCCGTCGGGAGCCAAGATGGCCATCTGGCCACTGCCCGGCGCCGGTCCGAGCGACCGCCCGTTTCGCACCTGGTCAGCCACGTCGTCACCGACTTCGATCCTCGGCATGCCTTCGAGCAGATCGGCCACCGGGTGCAACACGATGTCGTCGAGACTGCTCGCACGATCCAGGCCGAACGTGCCGACCGACGTGCGACGCAACGCGCGGAGGTGGGCCCCGCCACCGAGCGCTGCCCCGATGTCCGCGGCCAGTGATCGGATGTAGGTGCCCGACCCGCAGGCCACCTCCAGTCGATACACGAGCGGATCATCGGTCGGGGTAGCGGCTACGGAGTGCACCGTGACCGGCCTGGGTTCGCGTTCGATCTCGACGCCTGCTCGTGCCAGTTCGTGAAGGCGCTTCCCGTTCACCCGGACAGCCGAGACCATCGGTGGAACCTGCAGGATGTCGCCCACGAATCCGTCGGCCGCGGCTGCAACCTGTTCCGGCGAGACCGTCATGTCGAAGATGGCGGTCACGTCGCCCGCAGCATCGAGTGTCGAGGTCTCGACTCCCAGCACCAGCTCCCCCACGTAGGTCTTGTCGACCCCGGTGACGAACTGGAGCAGCTTGGTGCCCTGGCCGACACCGAGGACCAGAACTCCGGTGGCATCGGGGTCGAG
>JAQCHM010000360.1 GCA_027730885.1 Actinomycetota bacterium
GGGTGAGGCGTAGTCTTTCGGTCGGGGAACACGACCGATCGAGGAGCATCATGTTCGACACCATCATTCGCAACGGCACAGTGATCGACGGGACCGGCGCCGCTCGCCGGGTCGCCGACGTCGGCATCAAGGACGGCAAGGTCGCCGTGATCGGCACCATCGACGGCGAAGCGGCCACCGTCATCGACGCGACCGGCAAGATCGTCACCCCGGGCTTCATCGACATCCACACCCACTACGACGCGCAGGCCCACTGGGACACGACCCTCAGCCCGTCGCCGCTGCACGGCATCACCACCGTCATCGGTGGAAACTGCGGCTTCACCATCGCCCCACTCGCACCCGAACACGGCGACTACCTCATGCGTATGCTCGCCCGCGTCGAAGGCATGCCGCTGGCGTCGCTGCAGCATGGCGTTCCCTGGAATTGGGCCAGCTTCGGCCAGTGGCTCGACCAACTCGACGGCACCCTGGCCATCAACACCGGCTTCATGGTGGGCCACTCGGCTATCCGGCGCCTCGTCATGGGCGAGCGTTCCATCGGCCACGAGTCGACGCCGGAGGAGCTGGCAGCCATGCAGGCGCTTCTGCGCACCAGCATCGAGGAGGGCGGCTTCGGGTTCTCATCGTCGTGGGCCACCACCCACAACGATCCGACCGGTCAACCGGTGCCGTCGCGTCATTGCTCCAACGAGGAACTCATCGAGCTCGCCCGAGTCTGCGCCGACCACGAAGGCACCTCGCTCGAGTTCATCCCCGCCGTCGGCCGCTTCAGCGACGACAAGATCGACCTCATCGCTCGCATGTCGGCCGCGGCCAACCGACCGCTCAACTGGAACCTCATCGCCGCGTCCACCTCGCCGGCACAGATCGAAGTGCGAGACAACAACCTCCGGGCGTCCGACTACGCCGCAGAGCGCGGGGGGCGCATCATTGCGCTCACCGTTCCCTGTCCGGTCACGGCCCGGTTGTCGTTCGAGAACGGCTTCGTGCTCGACGCCCTCAACGGTTGGAGGGAACCGATGGCTCTTCCGGCCGACGAGAAGATCGCCATGCTGGCCGACCCGGACCGCCGCCGCGAACTCAACGAGCTGGCCAAGGGCCCGAGCCCGCTGCGGGGCGTTTCCAAGTGGGAGCTCCTGCGGGTCGGCGAGATCTTCTCCGAGGAGAACCAGCAGTACCAGGGCATGACCATCGGCGAGATCGCCGAGAACGAGGGACGCGAAGCCTTCGACGTGCTCTGCGACATCGTGGTCAACGACCAGCTCATGACCGGCCTCTACTCCCCCGTCCGGGGCGATGACGACGAGACATGGAAGATCCGCGCCGACCTCTGGGCCGACGAGCGGACGATGGTCGGGGGCACCGATGCCGGCGCCCACCTCGATCTCCTCACGACCTTCAACGCAACGACCTCGATGCTCAAGTCAGCGGTCATCGACCGCGACCTGGTGACCTGGGAGCAGGCCGTCAACTACCTCACCGACGCGCCGGCAAAGATGTACGGGCTGCAGCAGCGGGGTCAGCTGACCGAGGGCTTCCACGCCGACGTCAACGTGATCGACCCGACCAAGCTGGCGCTCACCGACATCGAGGCTCGCCACGACCTCCCCGGCGACGCGTGGCGGCTCTACGGCGGCGCCACCGGCTATGACCACGTGTTCTGCAACGGAGGCGAGATCGTCCGCAACGACGAGTTCACCGCCACCCGTTCGGGACGCGTCCTTCGCTCGGGCACCGATTCCAAGGGCACCGGGCTCTCCTGATCCCGGCCGCCACGGCGAGCGGGCAAGGACGCCACTGGGCCACCCGCCAGCCTGCTCAGCTGACGATCGCGCAGCCCTCCCACGGATACTTCAACAGAGCCCGCTGATCAGCGGGGAGTCCCTCGGCGAGGTCGGCGGCGAGCCAGGCTTCGGCCGCTTTCAGCAGGGAACGTGGCGCCGGTGACGCCGTCGGCGCCACCCCGGACGCGGCCAACATCGCGTTGTGGTGGGCCCGGGCGACTTCCTCCTTGCTGCCCATCCTTGCGACCCCTCTGAAGGTCAGTAACTCCCAAAGGCGCCGCTTGTTGCTCAGGCTGCCCTTGTCGACCCCGCTCACCATGCCCTCCAGCCCGGCGAACTCGGACTTCAGGTGGTCCATGGTCTCGGCGAGGCTGGCCCGCTGATCGTCGGTCAACTGGTCGGTCGCCGCCTTCAACGCCTGCACGAACCCGATGTCGGTGGTACTCGGCACCACGACCGAGCCGGGCGCTGTGGCTTTCAGGTTGGAGATCTTGGGGCCCAGTCCCCGTACGTCGATGGCCATCGACGTACCCTGGTCAGCGGATCAGTAGGGCGAGCGGATGTGCCAGTCAGTGGACTGCTGGTAAGCGTGGCCGGCAGCGAGGACCAGATCGTCGGCGAAGGGCCGACCGATGATCTGCAACCCGAGCGGCAGGCCATCGCGATCGAAGCCCATCGGCACCGAGAGCGCGGGGAAACCCGTCGTGTTCCATGCGGGGGTGTGCAGCGCAGTAGCCGACACCGCGTCGGGGTCGGCGCCCCGAAACGGCGTTGCGCCGTATCCCGTGGTCGGGCTGATGAGGAGATCGATGCCCTCGGCATCCATCTGCTCGAGGAGTCGACGACGAGCGACCTGACGGACTCGTTCGATCTGCACCAGGTCGCCACCGTTGATGAGCGCGCCCTGGGCGATGGTGAGCCGGGTAGGCCGGCCGTAGTCGGACCAGCGATCGGCGAGCGACGACCGGTGCCACGCAAACGCCTCGGCCGCCAAGGCCAAGAACGCCGCGGTGCAGAGCTCGTCGTAGAGCGGGACCACGAAGGGCTGGAGCTCGGCGCCGCTCATGACCAGCTGGTGTTCGGCCTCGGCGAAGATCGCCATCGTGGTGCCCGAACTTCCCGAAATCAGGCGCTCGTTGGAGATGACGCCGATGCGTCGCCCTTCGACGCCGCGGTCGATGCCGTCGAGATAGTCGAGCGCCGTGTACCCAGTTGGACCGCGCGGAGCGCAGGTCGTCCGATCGGTTCCGTCCGGGCCGGCGAGGACGTTCAGCATCGCCGCGCAATCCCATGCCGAGCGAGCCATCGGCCCGATGTGGTCGTAGCTCATCCCGAGCGGGACACAGCCCGACTTCGGCACCAGTCCGAACGTGCCTTTGTGGCCCGAGATCCCGTTGTACGCCGCAGGGAGACGAATGCTGCCGCCGGTGTCGGTGCCCAGCCCGCCGAGGAACTGTCCCGAGGCGACGCCGTTGCCGGTTCCCGAACTCGATCCGCCGGTCCAGCGCTCGGTGTTCCACGGGTTCCGTGGAATGGGGAATGGCTTTGCGAAGTCGGGGCGGCCGATGGCGAACTCCATGGTCGTCGTCTTGCCCATGATCACCGCGCCGGCCTCGCGAAGTCGACGCATCACCGGACCATCACCCTGCTCGCCCCAGCGAGGATCGAGCACCAGGCTCTGTGCAGTGGTCGGCCCTTCATCGGTGGCGATGATGTCCTTGATCCCCAGCGGAATGCCGTGCAGCGGACCCCGATCACGGCCGGCAGCCAACTCGGCATCGGCGTCGGCCGCGGCCAGGGCCGCCTGCTCGTCGAACCGAAGGATCCAGGTTCCGAGCGTCTCACCGAGATCGTCGGCCGCGGTACGGCATTGTTCCAGAAGCTCGGCACTGGTGACCGTGCCGGACCGCAAAGCGGCCCCCGCTGACTCGATGGTCCACGGTGTTGAGCCAGACGGTGTTGAGCCAGACGGTGTTGAGCCAGACGGTGTTGAGCCAGACGGTGTTG
>JAQCHM010000361.1 GCA_027730885.1 Actinomycetota bacterium
GGCGCATCTGCTGGAGCAGCCCATGGCTGCGGCCATCGGCGCCGGCCTGCCGATCGAGCAGCCGGTGGGGAACATGGTGGTAGACATCGGCGGGGGTACCACCGAAACGGCGCTCATCTCCCTCGGCGGAGTGGTGGCTCTCGAGGCGGTGCGCGTCGGGAGTTTCGACATCGATGCCGCGGTCCAGGTCTTCGTCCGACGGGAGCACGGCATCGCCGTAGGCGAGCAGACCGCCGAGCAGATCAAGCTGGCCATCGGGTCGGCCCACCCCACCGATGAGCTGTGGGGTGCCGAGGTACGGGGTCGGGAACTGATGAGCGGTCTTCCCCGTACGGTCATGCTCACCAGTGCCGAGGTTCGTGAGGCAATCGAGGAACCGGTCTCGGCGATGGTCGACTCAGTGGTCTCCTGTATCGGATCAGCTCCCCCCGAGCTGGCACAGGACCTGATCGTTCGCGGCATCCACCTCGTCGGAGGCGGGGGCATGTTACGCGGCATGGCCACTCGGATCGCCGACGCCACCCACGTGCCGGTCACACTGGTGAGGCAGCCGCTCGAGTCGGTCGTGCTGGGCGCCGGTCAGTGCATCGAAAGTTTCGACGAGGTCGGCGAGATGTTCATGGCCAGTCGGGGTCGTCGCTGACCGGAGGGGTCAGCAGGTCCTCGGCCGCCTGACGGACCTGCCAGTCCCGGTCGATCAATGCTCGTTCGAGCGCGGCATTGATGTCGGCGCCCTCGAAGGGAGCGAGCGCCAGGACGGCGCGTCGGCGGATTGCGGCCCGATCGTCGAGGGCCGACAGGATGGCGGCACGACCGGCGCCCAGTGCTCCGAGCGCGGCAACGGCAGCCTCCCGGCACAGTGGGTCGGTGTGGTTGGTGGCCGTCGCCTCGAGGGAGGCGACGACCTCGACCGTCGCCTGCTCGAGTTCGCCGAGTGCGAAGGCGCTCATTTCGGCAACCATCCAGGTATCGGTGAGCGCTGTGACGAGCCCGCTGAGCAGTGCGGGGTGATCACCAGGGGGCCAGCGACGGCGGGCAGCCAGTTCGATGCCTCGCCGGCGGACGGTCGGTGAGTCGTCGCCGATCAACCGTAGGAACAGCTCGACATCGAGGAGGTCCTGGCGGGCTGCTGCGCCCGCGGCGGCGGCTCGAACTCGCCCGTCCGGATGCGTGAGGCCTTGAAGGATGATCGCCACCTCCCCGCGGTACCCTGCCTCGGTGACGACCCTCGCCTGGTCCACATCGAAGAGGGGGTGGTGATTCTCCACAAGACGTGGAATGCTAGCGGCGCCGCTACCTGCGGCAACGCCCTGCTGCGCAAGCCCGTACCGATGGGTAGGACAAGGAGACACATCGTGTCGCACATGGTTATTTATCGAGGTGCCGACGGCAAGCCGGGGTATCACCAGACGGACGACATTCACGATGCGGTGATCTTCGTCGAGCAGCTTCGCAACGATGACGGCGTCGAGCATGCTCGGATCTTCCGGCTCGAGGAGGTCTCGTTCGAGTATCGGCCGTACTTCCGGGTCGAACTTCGCGCCAGCGAGCCGATGCTTGGTGCGGGCGCAGCCCCCATGCCTGCGGTCGCGGCCGCGGCTCCGACGCCTGCACCCGTCGTAGCCGCCCCGGCACCTGCCGTGGAGGCGTCGGCCCCCGCCCCGGTCGCCGCTGTGGTGCCCGAAGTGTCGGCTCCGGTCGTTGCTCCTCCGGCTGCCCCGCCGATCACATCGATACCGGCACCTGCCGCCACCTCGACGCCGTCCGCACTCTCGGCGCTGATGACGCCACCACCGGGCGATGCAGACGTATCAGCAGCCGCGGACGCCACACCGATCGTGACCGAAACGGTCAAGGTCGCCGAACAGACCGGCGACAACGGGGTAGGTGCACGCCGAGGTTTGTTCGGACGCTGAGAGGCAGAACCCGACGAACGAACGGGCGAATTCGGGGTGAGCGGTGTCGTCGCAGAAAGAGGCCGCTCACCCGGTTTCGTTTTGGGGCTGAGCGCGGGGCTCAGCCGGCGGCTCGCTCGAGGAACATCAAGGCGAGGAGGATGCTGGTGCCGGCGATCGCGGCAAACAGCACGCCGACGATGATCACGAGCGAGCTGAGGCTGACCACCGCGGTCAGGCGCCGCCACAGCGGGACCCGCACCCTTCCCACTCCAGCGATGCTCACGCGGGAGCTTTTCTCTTGGGGTCTGCTATCAATCTGATCTTGGCTCTCCGTGATCTTTCGGGTTCCAGCCATGTCTTCGCCTGCCGATTGAGATTCGATGTCCGACTCGCCCTTCCCGCAGTTCCCCTCGCCCCTGGATCTCGACCCGAGCGTAGTCCGGACACCGGGGCAGCGAGCGCGACGGTTCGCCGGTTGGTCGGCCGTGGTCGTCCTCGTCGTTGTTCTCGCGCTCGGTTTCGGGATCAAGGTCGATGAGGTGGCGTTGGTGCCCGGAACGGTCCGCGACACCGAACCGCTGGTGATCATCGAGGGGACCGAGTCCTACCCGAGCGACGGCGAGATCTTGTATACGACCATCAGGCTCCGCCAGGATCTGAGCATCTTCGCGTCGCTGTTCCTCCAACTCGATGACGATACCGAGTTGCTTCCGGCCGAAGTAGTTCTTGGTGACCGGACGCCGGAGGCGAACCGCGAAATAAACCTGGAGTTGATGGTCGACTCGAAGCGGAAGGCCGTCGCGGTTGCGCTCGAGGCGCTCGGGTATGAGACCATTGCCTCCGATGGCGTGGTGGTGGCCGAAGTCGTCGAAGGATCGGCCGCCGAGGGTTTTCTCCAGGTCGGCGACACCATCACCTCGGTCAACGACACACCGATGCCCAGCGCCCTGGATCTGATCGAGTTCCTGGCGGGCAACGAGCCCGGGGTCGAGTTGACCTTCGATATCGAGCATGCCGACGCTACGTCCGAACGGGTGTCGGTCGTGATGGGAGTTCGCGACGATGACGAGAACGTTGCCTTCCTCGGGATCTACCCCCTCGATCGTGTCGCCATCGTCGAGAACTTTCCCTTCGACGTCGAGATCGACTCGGGTTCGGTGGGAGGCCCATCAGCGGGCCTGGCCTTCACCCTTGCCATCATCGACGCAGCATCCGAAGGGGAGCTGACCGGCGGCGCCAAGGTGGCGGTCACCGGGACCATCGAATTCGACGGTCAGGTTGGCGTGGTTGGAGGTGTGCCTCAGAAGGCGGCCGCGGTCAGAGACGAGGGGTACGAACACTTCATCGTGCCGTTGGCCCTGGGGGACGAGACGCTCGACCTGATCCGGGAGCGAGCGGGTGAGGGTGTCACCATTCACCCGGTCGCGAACCTCGACGAGGCACTGACGGTGCTGAAGGGTCTCGGCGGCGAGGTCGACGATCTGTCCGAGTTCGCCAGCCAGCACCCCTAGGTCCGGTCGGTCGTCCGGACATTCTGCCTGAGTTCCTTCAGCCAGACGACAGATGCACCTAGCATCAATCGCTATGACAAGCGACGAGCAGCGACTCCTCGATCCCGAGCGGGTCGCCAAGCGGGGTTTCTCCACCTCGTTCCGGGGTTTCGACCAAGACGAGGTCAGACGTTTTCTCGAAGAACTCGCCGGCGCGCTTCGTGCCAACAGCGGCGAGAAGTTGCTTTCGCTCCCTGACATGCAGCGCATCTCGTCCGAGCGTGACGAGCTTGCCGCGACGGTGGCCGAACTCGAGGTCGAGGTCGCCGAGCAGATCCAGCAGGTGAAACGGGCCGAGATCCGAGCCGAACAGGCAGAGAATGCCGCCGCGAC
>JAQCHM010000362.1 GCA_027730885.1 Actinomycetota bacterium
TACGTTGCCGACCGACTTCGCAGCGACAACCCCGTCGTCGCGGCATCCTCCGACACCGAAGGCACCACGCCCGAGGCGGAGTCCGGTTCGACTTCCACCTCGACCATTCCGGAGCCGCCGGCCCGAGTGGACATCGAGGTAGGGGGCCAGCCCCTTCCGCCCTTGTCCGGAGGCGACGACCCGGCCATCGGCATGCCGGCGCCGACGCTGCAAGGGTTCGACCTCGCCGGCAGGCCGGTGGCGATTCTCGACGATGGGCGGCCAAAGGCCGTCTACTTCCTGGCGCACTGGTGCCCCCACTGTCAGGTCGAGCTGCCCAAGATCGTAGAACTCGTCGAGAGCGGTGCGCTCCCGTCCGGGCTCGACATCTATCTGGTCTCGACTGCGGTCGATGGGACACTGGGCAACTACCCACCTGCAGCGTGGTTCGAGGCCGAGGGATGGACCGAGCCCGTGCTCGACGACTCGGCGTCAGCGGCCGCCCTTCACGCCTTCGGCGGGACCGGCTTCCCCTTCGCGGTCTACGTCGAGGTCGACAACACGGTCTTGCTGCGCGTCTCGGGGGAGACGCCTCCCGAACGCATCCTCGAATTCTGGACGATGACTGCGTTGACGGGTTGAGGGACTGGCGGACTGGCGGACTGGCGGACTGAACCCTGCTACCAGGGTCGTCCCCAGGTGTTCCAGTCGAAGACCTCGATGCCGGTCTCGTTCAGGCGCCAGATGCTGGCCTCGGCTTTGCCGTCGTTGATGTCGAGGAACCCGATGGTGCCGAACTGGACGTTCAGGTTGTGCGGATAGGTGGGTGATCCGGGGTTCACGCACAGGATGCCGTCGATCTCGGCGATGTGTTCGACATGGGTGTCGCCGTGGATGATGACGTCGGGGTTGCGGGGTCGGTCGGGGAAGAGCCGGTCGAGGGTCCGCAACACGGTGAAGTTCGGCGGCATCTCGGGAATCGGCATGGCGTGGGTGAGGGCGACCAACACTCCGTCGAACTCGACCATCCAGTTCTCGAGCAGCGACGGATGATCGGGTTGCAGCGGTCGACCCGACGAGCCGTCGTCACCGTTGCCGCGTGCGCCCCACACCGGGGCCCGTCTGGACAGTTCCTCGATGACGTGGAGGTCATAGATGTCGCCCGCGTGCAGGATGCCGTCACAACCATCGAACTGGTCGTAGACGTGGGGCCACAACGCGGGCATGGCTTCGGGGATATGGGTGTCGGAAATCAGGCCGAGTCGCATCGAGTGCGAAGGTAGCAGGGGAGGCGATGGCATGATGAGCCCGTGCAGCTGCTGGATTTCTCGAACAAGACCGTTGTCATCACCGGAGCCGCCTCGGGCATGGGAGCCGAGACCACCCGCTTGCTCCAACAGCAGGGGGCCTGGGTCGTCGCCCTCGACCTCGTGGCCGTCGAGGCCGACGTCCGCTTCGTCGGCTGCGATCTGGGTGACCCGGCTTCGATCGACGCCGCCGTCGCCCAACTGCCCGAACGGGTCGATGTGCTGATGAACTGCGCAGGTGTTCCCAACGGCGGGAGGTTCAGTCCCGAGGAGGTCCTGCGGGTCAACTGGTTGGGCCTGCGCCATCTCACCGAATCGGCGCTGTCTCGCATGTCCGAGGGCGCAGCCGTCGTCCACATCGCGTCGACCGCGGGACGAGCATGGACCGACCACATCGAGGAGCATCAACAGCTGATGCGGGCCGCGTCGTTCACCGATGGCTTGGCCTGGGTCGCGGCCAACGAGTCCGTGATCGGCGACGGCTACGCCTTTTCGAAGGAGGCGGTGCAGTACTACACGATGTGGCGGGCGGTACAGCTGTTGCCGCGCGGCATCCGCATGAACAGCATTTGTCCGGGCATCACCGACACCGGAATCATCAGTGATTTCCGCAAGGGCATGGGCGACGACATCATCGATCACGCCGAGCGAGTCGCCGGCCGGATGGCCCAGCCGGCCGAGATGGCGCCGGCCATGCTCTTCCTCGCCGACAACGCCTCGTCCAGCTACATCAACGGCGTGAACCTCAACATCGACCGCGGCACGGGCGCCGCTCGTCTCACCTCGCAGAGCGACCCCGCGCTGATCTGGAATTGACCCGGAACCGACCTGAACGAACCAGCACCGATCAGGACGAGGCGGCCTGGTTGGCCGCTTCGATACCGCCGTCACGACAGTCCGAGTCGACCGTCGTGAGATACGCGAAGTCCGGCATTGGGCGAGCCAGGACCGGATCAGACGCGAAAGCCCGTTCGAGGGCCTTGGCGGCGCTCAGCACGCGGCGGTCGTTGTACACGCGTCCGATGATCTGGAGCCCGAACGGCAGTCCATGGCGGTCGAGGCCGCACGGAAGCGCCGTCACTGGATGGCCGATCACCGTGATCGCGGCGGTGAGGGTCAGCCAGGCCATGTAGTTGACCACCGGTGTGCTGTCGACGGTGCGGGGAAACAGGTCTCGCCACTCGAACGGCGACACGCTGACACCGGGGCAAAGGATCACGTCGAAGTCGTGAAAGAGCGCGTTGAACGACTGGAAGAGATCGACCTGACGCCGCCGGGCCTTGGCGATGTCGGCCATCGGTGTCTGAAGTGCCGATCCGTAGCTGGCCTGGATGTTCGGGTTGAACCCCTCGTCCCAGTGCTCGGCGTCGCGGTGGTACTGGGCGACGAACACGTCGCTGCGCAGCAGCCAGTCGACCTCGGCCCCCGCGGTCAGGTCGACCGGCGCAGCCTCGAGCGAACCGACGAGCGGCCGAATCCGTGCCAGTCGGTGGCGGAACTCTTCGCGGATCTCGGAGGAGACCAGGGCCCCGCCGAGGTCCTCGGTGTAGCCCACCCGCAAGGTGGCGAGGTCGACGTCATCGAGCGATGCCAACGAGTCGGCGTCGAGCGGAAAGGCCATCGGATCGAACGACCGGCCGCGCTCCTGGGTTCGCTGGGCGACGACCGACAGCAACAAGGCAGTGTCCGCCACCGTGCGACCCATCGGGCCCTGCACGCTGTAGAAGGTCTGGGCGATTGTGCGGTCCTCATAGGGAACGACGCCCGGCGTCGACCGATGGCCGACGACGCCGCAGTAGCACGCGGGAATGCGGAGGCTTCCACCGTGATCGGAACCGGTTGCGAGCGGAGCCATGTTCGTGGCGAGCGCGACCGCCGATCCGCCGGAAGATCCGCCACAAGTCCGGGTGACGTCGAACGGATTGCCGGTTGCGCCGAACAGTCGGTTGAGCGTGTTGGCTCCGATGCTGTATTCGGGGATGTTGGTCTTCCCGATCACGATGCCGCCGGCGCGCCGCACCTTGGCAACGATCCCGGCGTCCTGAGCCGGGACGTTCCCGGCCATCTCGGCGCTTCCGAACGTCGTAGTGATTCCTTCGGTGGGCTGCAGGTCCTTGATCGCCACGGGGAGCCCGTGCAGGGCCCCGAGCCGATGGTCGTCGCGGCGGGTCAGTAGCGCCTCGGCCGACCTGGCCTCGGATCGGGCCCGGTCGAAGGCCCGGATCACCAAGGCATTCACCGCCGGATCGATCGCCTCGATTTGTTCGATGCACGACTCGAGGAGCTCGACCGGTGAGAGATCGCCCTGCTCGATGAGCGCCCGAGCAGCAACGGCATCGAGGTCACATGGCCGGACTTCACCCATGGTTCATCTCCCTCTCGAGCCGGTGCATGATCTCCTCAGCGATCTCGTCAGCCGTGCGGCCCTCGGTCTCGACGAGGTCGAACCGCGCGTACATGGGGGCCCGTTCGGCCAGCAACGCACGCACCC
>JAQCHM010000363.1 GCA_027730885.1 Actinomycetota bacterium
CACCAGGCTGGGGTCGGGGGCGACGATGCCGACGTCCTGGCCGTAATCGAACATCTCGTAGATCATCGACATGCTGCCCATGCCGGCTGCGTCGACCATGCCGCTCATGTCCATGGTGGTCGACCACCGGTACACGAGGCCGTCGTCACCGATCCAGAACTCCATGGGAAGGGTGTCGAAACCGGCACCCATGGACTCCTCGAGGTCGGCGGCCTGATCGGGCGGCAACGTGGCCTGAAGCTCGGCCAGGTCGACCACGGCTCGGTAGTGGGTGGTCTGGACGCCGCGAACGGTCTCGGTACCCAGCTCCTCGATGTCGGCGTTGGCGTCCTCCAGCTGGCGGAGGAACTGTGTGGGGTCGGTCGCACTGCCGGCGCCAAAACCTTCGGTCATTCCGCTGATCTCGGTCGAATCCATCTCGACTCACTGATCAGCGGTCAGGCCCATCATGGAGAACAGACCCCACTTCATCCAGCCGGTCTCCCCGATCACGATCAGCTGCATGGGCTCCCCCATGAAGTCGCCCATCCCGGCGGTCGACGGATCGGAACCCTCGCGGCGGCCATGCCCGACATGTCCATGGTCATCGACGTGGCCTTGGCCGCGATGTCGTAGGCACCCTCGAAGGTGATCGACATGGTGACGGGCTCCCCGTCGTCGCCGGTTCTCTCCATGTCCAGGGTTCCGGTGAATCGTCCTGAGTTTGCCTGGTTGGCAGGGTCGAGCGTTTTGGCCAGCACGCTCTCGCCCAGCTTCACCCGTGACCCGGACTCGAGGGCGCCGCCGGTCTTCGTGCTCCCGTCCGCCGGCGCGCCGGACTCCTCGTCCTCGCCTTCGGAGTCGTTGAACGTCGGCGTCGTGGCGTCCGTCGGCCCGGAGTCCGATCCCGAGGCGCACGCGGTTGCGCCCATGGCGAGGGCGAGGAACAAGGCGAGCGCCCGCCTCCGAGCTGTCGCGGCGATCATGGCCATGAGTGATGCCCTCCTTGACAAGTTCGCCCTGAATCGTAGGGGGTGTCGACCACGTTGCTCGACTACCTGGCCGGTGAGCCCAGGGCGCATCGACAGAGTAGCGAATGTCCCAGAGGCCGACCCGATTCAGCGCAGGTCGGTTGGCCGGGGTCGTCGGCAGAGCGAGGTTGCCAACACTGTGGCAATTCGTTCGGCGGCGCGCCCGTCCCATAGCGCGGGTCGTCGCGGGGGAGGTGGGTGTGCGAGCGTCTCGACCGCGGCACGAACGATGACCTCGGGGTCGGTTCCCACCAGTCGATTCGTTCCCTCGCTGATCGTGATCGGTCGTTCGGTCGACTCGCGGAGGGTCAGGCATGGGACGCCCAGCGCGGTGGTCTCTTCCTGAATGCCGCCGCTGTCGGTGAGCACGAGTGCCGCGCCGGCCTGCAGACACAGCGAATCGAGGTAGCCGGTTGGCTCGATCAGATCGAAGCCCGGTTCGATCCCGAACGCCTCGAGACGGCCTTTGGTGCGCGGGTGCACCGGCATGACGACCCGATGGGTGTCGGTCAACGACTCGAGTGCACTGATCAGGCCTCGAAGCGTGTGTTCGTCGTCGACGTTCGACGGGCGATGGAGGGTGACCAGCGCGTAACCACCGTGCCGAAGGCCGTGCGTACGCAAGATGTCTCGCGCCGAAGCGCGCTCGCGGTTGGCGAACAGGCTGTCGACCATCACGTTGCCAACCAGGTGGATCTGGTCGTGGTGGTATCCCTCGGCCTCGAGGTTGGCGACCGCGTCACTCGAGGGAGCGAACAGAAGATCGCTCACGCGGTCGGCGACGACCCGATTGATCTCCTCGGGCATCGACCACTCACGGCTTCGTAGTCCCGCTTCGACATGGGCGACTCGCAGACCCGACTTGGCGGCAACGATCGAACACGCCAGCGTCGAGTTCACGTCGCCGACGGTGACGACGACGTCGGCGCTCGTCGCTTGCTCCTGGATGAGGAGTCGCTCGAAAGCTTCCATCACCCGCCCGGTTTGGAACGCGTGGGACCCCGAGCCGACGTCCAGATGGTGGTCGGGCGGTCGCATCTCCAGTTCCTCGAAGAAGATCCCGCTCATCGATTCGTCGTAGTGCTGTCCGGTGTGTACCAGAGCGGCGCGCTGCCCGCTGGATTCGAGCGCTCGCAGTATGGGGGCCACCTTCATGAAGTTCGGACGGGCCGCCGCGGTGCAGTAGACGGTCACGACGCCGCCTCCGGCGAGGCCGAGCGCTGCATCGGAGCGCGGCCAGTGAGCGATGGGTCGCCGTGGGTCACGCCCGGCATCCTAGATTCCGGTTGGTGCATGCTCGGAGCTTTGGCGAGTCCGAGTCGACCGAGTGTTCACTCTACGTTGATTGACAGAACGCGTTCCGTGATGAGCCGGGAGTCGCTATCCACAGATCCACCGGTTCCCCGGCACCCAGGACATCCGTTGAGTAGGTTCCGGGATGCGGCTGGGCGGACCAGACGCTTCGCTGATCAAAGAGACCACCATGCGATTCGACTTCGCACAGCACCACCTCATGCATCGGGGCATCACACCGGCCGAGCCGGATCTCGGCCGCCGAGAGGCAATGAAGAAGCTGGGAGCCGCCGGGGCCGCCATGGCGGTCGCGGGCACCGTCGGCTCGTCGGCCGTCTCAGCCGGTCAACAGTCGTCAAGCCACAATCACAGTCACGGGCACGGGAGCGGTAACTATGGACCGAACCAGTACTCCGACGACATGTTCGACATTGCCAACGCGATGGCCGGAGGTTGGGCCCCCGGCCCCTACGGGCCACTCGATCAGCGCGGCTCGTTGAACGAGGTGACGCCCGAGCGCATGGCCAAGGCGATGCGAAAGCTGAACCTCGGCAAGCCGGTCAAGAGCTACCAACTCGGTTAGGAGCTCTACAACGGATTCCCTGCCTTCCCCAGCAACCCACCCCGACTGCACGAGATGTACCTGTACGTCTTCGGGTACGAGGCGCCCGCCGAGTTCGTGGCCGCCGGCGGTATCCAGTCCGGCAAGACGCCACTGGGGGCCAACCAGCTCACGGGTCACGAGGAGCGGTTCGCCGAGAACTACACCTTCTAGATTGCCTCCCAGATCGACGGCCTTGCCCATATCGGGATCGGTGAGACCTACTACAGCGGCTTCAAGGCCCGTGACTTCATCTCACCCACGGGCACCACGGTCCTCGGAAACGAGACCATGGGTCCGATCGCGACCCGAGGCGTCATCCTCGACATCGTCGGCCTCAAGGTCCACAACGGCGACACCGACAGCTACTTCATGCACGACGGCCACGCCGTCCTGAAGGACGATTATCGCATCACCATCGCCGACATCGAATGGGCCCTCAATCGTCAGCACATCTGGCAGGGCATCGGCGCCGGTGACGTTCCGATCCTGCACACCGGCTGGACTCACGTGAAGAACGATGCGGTGAAGTACCTGTCGAAGGAGCCCGGCATCTATTTGGCCGAGGCCCGCTACTTCGCCGACCGCAAGGTGGCGATGGTCGCGTCCGACACGTGGGGCGTCGAGGTCCTGGACCCGGCCCTCACCAAGGGCAACGCCTTCCCTTGCCACCAGGAACTGATCACCAAGAACGGGATCCGGATCGGCGAGTCCTTCGTGACCGACGATGCGATCGCCGACCATTGTTACGAGGGCGTCTTCATTGCCACCCCGCAGAACGTCCCCGGGGCCACGTGCGGCTCGACCCCCCCGATGTTCCTCGGACAGCCGGGCAAGGCCCCTCACAGCCACTGACCCACCGTT
>JAQCHM010000364.1 GCA_027730885.1 Actinomycetota bacterium
ACCTGACCCCCACCACCACCGACCGTGAACAGCGCCGTCGCCAAACCCAGCAGGGCTACGACCGTGACGGCGGCGAACTATTGACGGTTCGGGGAGTTACGTACGGGCGCCCCGGCGGGCACGAACCCCACCGGCACCGCTTCACCGATCGTCACCGGGAGTCGCTGCAGTACACGACCGGCGTCGTTCGGCCCTCGCTCTCCGACCGCTCTCCCGGCCCTACTCGATCGCTCGAAGATCGGCTTCGAAATCGCCGGCGAGGGCGGCAGAGCGGCGGGTGGGACCGAAAAGACCGGCTGGACGAGGACGACAGGCTGAGGACGCGATTGATCGAAGAGCCGCCCGGACGTCGTGGTCGACGGCCGACGACGATCGGCGACCGGACCGAACAGGGAGGCGTTCGGGCGGGGGAACAACAACGCCACGAGCGCGTCGTCTTCGCCCGTGGTGAGGGCAGTCGATCTCGGCGAGTCGTCAACCACAGGTTCGTCTCGGCTCTGGTAATAGGCGCAAACGGTGCAAATTTGCCCGAGCAAGCCTCCCAAGGGGAAGTGCCACAACGTCCAAGAGATTAGGTTAGTCCCTAACCTCGTGCATATGTCCAGCGCGATTTCACTGCTGGGTACCGTGACCCAACGGCTACCCTCCGGCGGCGAGCACCGGCCAGGGCAGGAGGAAATGGCAGCTCTCGTGGCCGAAACCATCGCAGAACAGGGCATCGCGCTGGTCGAGGCGGGCACCGGTACGGGCAAGTCGCTGGCCTACCTGACGCCGGTTGCCGCGGCCGCGAAGCGTACCGTCGTGGCAACTGCCACTATTTCCCTTCAGAGTCAATTGGTCGAAAACGACGTGCCGCTCGTCGCGGACGGCCTGGGAGTACCCATCGTCGCCGCGATACTCAAGGGGCGGAACAACTATCTGTGCTTGCAGCGCTACGAAGAGCTGTCACGAGCCGATCGTTCCGAGCAGCTGGAGTTGCTGCGGGGTACACGGTCCGAGCAGCCGCTGGCCGCGCTCCGGGACTGGGCCGATAACACCGACACCGGCGATCGGGAGGAACTGGACCCTGCTCCTCCGCTGGAACTGTGGCAAGCGGTCAGCGTGGGTGCCGATGAGTGTCCCGGTGCAACCAAGTGTCCTGTTGGGGACCGCTGCTTCGCCGAACAAGCGAGGGCCAAGGCCATGGAGGCCACCGTCATCGTCACCAACCATCACTACTACGGCCTCGATCTGGCTTCCGGTGGCGTACTTCTCCCTGAACACGATGTCGCCATCTTCGACGAGGCTCACCACCTTCCCGACGCTCTGTCGGCCACCTGCGGTAGCGAGGTCGGCGGCGGACGATTCAGAGCGTTGGGTCGGCGAGTCCGCGCTGTCCTGACCGACACCACGGTCCCGCTCCTCCTCGACCAGAGCGGTTCCGACTTCGACAACCTCTTGCGCGCCGACATCGGATCGAGAGCGCCGATGACGCCAGACCTGCTCCAGGCGCTGGTGATGGGTCGGGACCGGGTCGATCGAATCCTGGCCGAGCTCCGCAAGGCCAAACCGAAGGAAGGGACCGATGCCGAGGCGAGGATCGAACGCGCGACCCGCATGGCCACGAGCCTAGTGAACGACATCGATCAGATCGTCGAGTCGTCGGATGGTGACGTGCTCTGGGTCGACGGTGTCGACCAGGCACCGATCCTCCGGAGGACTCCTCTCGACATCGGCTCGATCCTCGAGGCGCAACTGTGGGGCAAGCGGGCCGTCATCCTCACTTCGGCCACACTTCCCGATGGCCTCGTCTCCCAGATCGGGCTTCCAGCGCACACCGCGATCACCCGGGTCGGCTCCCCCTTCGATTATCCGACATTGGGCCTTCTCTACTGTCCGACACATTTGCCAGACCCTCGCCAGACCAGCTTTCCCGATGCCATGCACCGGGAACTGGTCGAGCTCATCGAGGCCGCAGGCGGCCGAACGCTCGCGCTCTTCACGAGCTACCGGGCGATGCAGGCCGCAGCGGATCATCTCCGCGCCACGACCAGCCATCCTCTGCTGGTCCAGGGCGACGCCCCACGGGGGATCCTCACCGATCGCTTCCGGGCCGACCCCCGGTCGGTGCTCCTGGCCACGCAGTCTTTCTGGCAGGGGGTCGACCTCCCGGGCGACACCCTGACCCTGGTGACGATCGACAAGCTCCCGTTCCCCCGGCCCGACGATCCCGTCCTTGCCGCTCGCCGCCGTAGGGCGGGACCCAGCGCGTTCCGCAGCATCGACCTCCCGCGGGCCCAGATTCTCCTCGCCCAGGCCGCGGGTCGACTGATCCGCAGAGCCGACGATCGCGGGGTGGTGGCAGTCTTCGACACCCGCCTGGCGACCAACAAGAGTTATCGGTGGGATCTCATCGGCGCGCTTCCGCCCCTGCGACGCACCCGGGACAAAGCCGAGGTCCTCGGCCTCCTTCGAACCCTCGACACGAGTCAGTAACCGGTGTGACCCATGACAGGCCCTGATCAGTAACCGAGGTCTACGACTGCGTCGGCGTCGTGATGCCAGTTCTTCTCGACCGAGACCTGCAAGTCGAGATATGTGCCCGGCGGCATCTGACGGCGGGCCTTGATTCCGACGTGTTTGAGCACCTCACCGCCTTTGCCGATCACGATCCCCTTCTGCGATTCGCGCTCTACCAGGATCTCGACCCGGATGATGGGCCCCGTCGGCGTCTCCTCCCAGTTGGTGACCCGGGTGGCGATCGAGTGCGGCAGTTCGTCGCGGGTCATCCGCAGGAGCTGCTCCCGCACGAGTTCCGCCACCCACCACGGTTCGGGCCGATCGCTGATCTGGTTGCTCGGATACCAGTGAGGTCCTTCGGGGAGGCGGCTGGCGACCTCGTCAACCAGGGTGGCCACGCCGCGCCCGGTTCGGGCGGAGACGGGCAGGTAGGCCAGCGCGTCGAGATGCGCCACCGCCGCGAGTTGCGCGCCGATCCGTTCGCGGGGCAGTCCGTCGATCTTGTTGAGGACCACGACGAGGCGCGACGGATCGAGCTGAGCCGCCAGGAACGCGTCGCCACGTCCATACCCTGTGCGGGCGTCGATCACGAAGCAGACCAGGTCGACGTCGCCCGACGCCTCACGAGCCGTTGCGTTCAGCTTCTTGCCCAGTTCGCTGCGGGGCTTGCCGACGCCCGGCGTGTCGACGAAGACGATCTGCCACCGGTCTGTGGTCCGAACGCCACGGACTTGGTGACGAGTGGTCTGCGGTTTGTCCGAGGTGATGGTCACCTTCTGGCCCAGCATCTTGTTGAGCAGCGTCGACTTCCCGACATTGGGCCGACCGAAAAGGGCCACGAACCCCGACTGGAATGGCCCCGGCCCGGACTCGGTCGGTGATGACTCGTTCTCTTCTGCTCTATCGTTCACCGCACGCTCTCTGGCTCGTGGTCAACGTCCCGGGCGAGGATCTTGACCTTGGTGATTCTGCGTCCGCGAACCCGTTCGACGCGGAGGGTGTACCCGTCGACCTCGCAGGTCTCGGCCTCGTGGGGAATACGACCGAAGACGTCGAAGACCAGGCCGCCAACGGTGTCCCAGTCGCCTTCGGGCAGTGCCAGCCCCGCCAGATCGTTCAGCTCGTCGATCAGGATGCGTGCGTCCACCTGAAGGCTTCCGTCTCGTTGACGCTGCACGAGGGGTTCCTCGACGTCGTACTCGTCGACGATCTCACCCACCAGCTCTTCGATCAGGTCCTCCAGGGTCACGAGTCCCGCGACC
>JAQCHM010000365.1 GCA_027730885.1 Actinomycetota bacterium
GATCCTACGGGTGGGGCTCGGCCGGGCGGTTCCACCAGCCTTCGCTTCAGCTCTTCCGGTTCCTACGTCACTTCGGCGGCTACACCGACGCCCGCGGTACGTACTCGTCGTCGGCCGCCGATGCCATCATCCCCTACTTCTTCGGCATGGCCTACGGCCAGGCCGTCGGCCAACAGACCTCGTGGTCCCAGATCGTCGGCCACGCGGACCTGATCGTCAGCTTCGGCAGCCTGCGCCTCAACAACGCGCAGGTCACGTACGGCGGCCAAGGCCCGCACCTCACCCGGCACTGGCTCGAAGCAGCCAAGGAGCGGGGCATCCAGTTCGTGAACATCGGACCGCTCCGCGACGATGAGGAGATCGTCGACAGTCGCTGGCTGCCGGCGAGGCCGGGAACCGACGTCGCGCTGATGGCCGGGCTCATCCACACGCTCGCCGACGAGCGGCTGGCCGACGAGGACTTCCTCCAGCGCTACTGCGTCGGCTGGGAACCGCTGCAGGCCTACCTGTTCGGAGTCTCCGACGGGCAGCCAAAGGACGCCGAGTGGGCCGCGGCCATCACCGGCCTGGACGCGTCGACCATCCGCAGCCTGGCCCGGGAGATGGCGGGCAGGCGGACGTTGGTGAACCTCAGCTTGTCCGTGCAGCGGACCGACCATGGCGAGCAGGCCTACTGGATGGGCTGCGCGCTGGCCGCCGCGCTCGGGCAGATCGGCCTGCCCGGTGGCGGACTGGCGTTGCCGTTCGGCGCCAACGGGAACGTCGGCGCAGGCCAGATCCGCAAACGCATCCCCGGACCGCCGACACCCCGGATGCCGCCGGGCATGCCGGTCATCTCGGTGTCACGGGTCGTCGAGATGCTCGAACAGCCCGGGCAGCCGTACGACTTCAACGGTCGGCGCGGCGTCTACCCCGACATCAGGCTCGTGTACTGGGTCGGGGGTAACGTCTTCCACCATCACCAGGACCTGAACCGCCTGGTCCGGGCCTGGCAGAAGCCCGAGACCATCATCGTCCACGAACCGTTCTGGACCCCGATGGCAAAGCGGGCCGACATCGTCCTGCCGGCCACCACCCCCCTGGAACGTAACGACCTGGGCGGTGCGGAGACGATGCTCGTCGCCATGAAGGCCGTCCTGGCTCCCCACGCCGACGCCCGTGACGACTACGCCATCCTCGCTGCGTTGGCCGAGCGTCTCGACTTCGGTTTCACCTTCACCGAAGGTCGATCGGCCGACGAATGGCTCCGCTTCCTCTACGAGGAATTTCGGGCCGACAACGACTACGCCCCCGATTTCGACACGTTCTGGGCCAGCGACTACCTCATCCACGCCGACATGGCCCCCATGGGCGAGACCAACCAGGTCTTCCTCCAGCGGTTCCGGGCCGATCCGGAGTCGGCGCCCTTGGGAACGCCGTCGGGTCGGATCGAGCTCTACTCCGAGACCATCGCCGGGTTCGGATACGGCGATTGCCCACCCCTTCCCACCTGGATCGAGCCGTACGAGCGCCTTGGCACCGATGCGGCCGGACGCTTCGGCCTCCACCTGGTCTCCAACCAGCCTCGGACCAGGTTGCACAGCCAGTACGACCACTCGGCCATCAGCCAGGCGACCAAGGTCGCCGGGCGCGAGCCGGTTCGGATGCACCCGGCCGATGCTGCCGATCGGGGTATCAGCGACGGCGACCTCGTGAGGGTGTTCAACGACCGGGGTGCCTGCCTGGGGGGTGCCGTCATCTCCGACGCGGTGGCACGCAACGTCGTCCAGATGGCCACCGGCACATGGTTCGACCCGGACGAGACGGGAATGTGCAGGGCCGGGAACCCCAACGTGCTCACACGGGACAAGGGAACGTCGTCGCTGGCGCAGGGGCCATCAGCCCACACCTGCCTGGTCGAAGTCGATCGTTATCCGGGTGAGCCGCCACCGGTCACGGCCTACGACCCTCCGGCGTTCACGGCTGACCGATGATGCGGTCGGGGTGGATCAGCACCCCGGCCCGCTGCTCCTTCGCCATCATCCGGTCGAATTCGTCCCAGTCGTCGTGGGTACCCCCGGCCGCGGCGAAGATCGCACGCAAGAGCGCGGGCAGATCGACGTCGGTCGTGCCCGGGGCGAAGATGTCGCAAGGGCCGTCGACCGAGACCCACCGCCACCCGCGGCGGAAGGTCAACGAACCCCTGCCCGTTTCCCGGAACCGCCCCAGCTTGACGGCATCGGATCGGACCACCAGGGCGACGACGTCGACCCCGGTCAGGGGATGGGCCATCGGCCCCGCGTTCACGACCGACGTGTGCACCGACCCGTCGGCTCTGGTGACCGCCGCGACACACAGGCCCTGCTCGCTACCGGCGTAGTGCCGGACGTCAGCGAAGGTGGCAGCCATCAATTGTCCAGCTCGGGCAGCTTGACCTTGGCGGTGCTGACGCGGGCCATCCCGCCGTCGACCGCGAGGGTCTCACCGGTCACATAGCGGGAGGCGTCAGATGCGAAGAACAGCACGACATCGGCAATGTCGTCGCTGTCGCCCCACCGTTTGAGGGCGACATTCTGGGCCAGCTCCTCGATGAGGCCGGGAACTGTGTTGCGGCTCTCCTCCCAGATGGCGGTGGTGATGATGCCCGGTGCGATCGAGTTGACCCGGATTCCCTTGGGTCCCCAGTCGGCTGCGAGGGCCCGGGTCATGGCATCGACCGCTCCCTTGGTGCCGGCGTAGGCCACCCGACCGAGCGGACCATGCAACCCGGCGACCGAACTGATGTTGACGATCGACCCACCGCCCCGCCCGGCCATCGAAGGGCCGAGACCGACCGTGAGCATCAGCAGGGATCGGACGTTGATCGAGAACACGGCGTCGACGTCGTCCTCGGTCAGCTGGTCCGGGGTGCGTCGCATGGGAATGCCAGCGTTGTTCACCAGGATGTCGACACCGTCCACCACAGCCAGGATCTGTTCGGCGAGCACCGACCCGGAACGGGGCTGGGCCAGGTCGGCCGGCACGATCACCGGATCGTTGGTCAACGCCGCGGCGACCCGTTCGAGATCGGCCACGGTCCGGGCCGAGAGCACGACGCGGGCGCCGGCTGCGTCGAGTGCTCGGGCGCTGGCCTCGCCGATGCCCCGGCTGGCCCCGGTGACCACGGCGATCCGGCCGGTGAGGTCTGTGTTCGTCATGCGCCGAACCCTACTTGGCTTCGATGGCAGATCGAATGAGCGCCGCCCGTTCCGGGGTGTACGCGAGGTCGAAGGCCACCGCGTCGTCGAAGCCCATCTCGGCCAGACGCTGCAGGCGTTCGATGCCGGGGCCCGGGTCCTCGCCGATCTGGACGTTGGTGACGATGGCCCGCTTGCCGCCCGCTTGACGGAAGCGGGCCAGGGCGTCGGCCAGCGTGGTGTCGTCGTTGTAGCCGGCTGACGCGATCCAGCCGTCGAAATCGGTGGCCGCCCGGGCTACCCACGGTCCCCGCCAGGCGCCCACCATGACCGGCGGCCCACCGGCGGCGTCGGTCCAGGGCCTGAGGTCGATGCCGTTCACCTGTCCGGCGCGCAGGATGTCCACCAGCTGGGCGGACTGGTCGTTGAAGTCACGGAACCGGTCGGCGTAGCTGGCATTAGTGCTCGAGCCCATGGCCAGGAAGTCGCGCTCGGTCGATCCCGGACCGATGCCGAACAGGAACCGGCCACCGCTGATGAAGTGCAAGGTGAGCGCCCGGTAGGCCACGTCCGCCAAGGCCCG
>JAQCHM010000009.1 GCA_027730885.1 Actinomycetota bacterium
GCCCTCCTGCTGCCGGAGGACCCCGACCGATCAGCCCGCCGTATCCGTGACGCCATCCGGCACCGGACCGGCAACGAGGTCGCAGTGATTGTCGCCGACACCTTCGGCCGCCCGTGGCGCCGCGGGCTCACCGACATCGCCTTGGGCAGCGCGGGCATCATGCCGATCCTCGATCTCCGCGGCACGTCCGACGCGGTCGGTCGTGAGCTCCACGTGACCGAGGTGTGCATCGTCGATGAACTGGCCGGCGCAGCCGAGCTGGTCCGGGGCAAGGCCGACGGCATCGCGGTGGCGGTCGTTCGAGGGGTCGCCGACGAGTGGTTCGCCGAAGGCAGCGTGGCCGAAGCGATCGTCCGGCACCCCACCGAAGACCTCTTCCGTTGAACACGCCGGGGACCAAGGCCGCCCTTCCGCCGATTCTTCGGTACCTGCCTCCGGCCCCCGATCCTGATGCCCTTCTCGACGGGTTCGTCGACTTCGTCGCCGAGCAGGGCATCAGCCTCTACGACGCGCAGGAAGAGGCGATCCTCGAAATTCTGGCCGGCAACAACGTCATCCTGAACACGCCCACAGGATCCGGGAAGTCGATGGTGGCATTGGCCGCCCACTTCGCGGCCCTGGCCGCCGACCAACGCAGCATCTACACCGCGCCGATCAAAGCGCTGGTCTCGGAGAAGTTCTTCGCGCTCTGCAAGGACTTCGGGTCCGAACGGGTTGGCATGATCACCGGTGATGGCAGCGTCAACCCCGGCGCTCCGATCATCTGTTGCACGGCCGAGATTCTGGCCAACCAGGCCCTGCGCGACGGGCCCGACGCCGATGTCGACCTCGTCATCGTCGATGAGTTCCACTACTACGCCGACCCCCAGCGCGGGTGGGCGTGGCAGGTGCCCTTGCTCGAACTGCCGCACTGCCAGTTCTTGTTGCTGTCGGCGACGCTCGGTCCCACCGAGTTCTTCCAGCGCGACCTCGAACAACGAACCGGCCGCTCGACCGTCCTGGTTCGATCCGACGACCGGCCGGTTCCCCTCGAGTTCGAGTATCGGCGCACGGGCTTGCATCGTTCCATCGAGACCCTCCTCGAAACCGACCGGGCACCCATCTACCTCGTGCACTTCACCCAGCGGGAGGCCACTGAGGCCGCCCAGGGATACCTCTCGCTCGACCCCCTCTCCAAGACCGAGAAGGAGCGGGTGAAAGCGATCATCGCCAACTTCCGTTTCGACTCGCCCATCGGCAAGGACCTTCGTCGGTTCGTGGGCGGCGGCATCGGGGTCCACCACGCCGGTCTGTTGCCGAAGTACCGACTACTGATGGAGAAACTGGCTCAGGAAGGGCTACTGAAGATCATCTGCGGGACCGACACCCTCGGCGTCGGCGTCAACGTGCCCATCCGGAGTGTGCTGTTCACCCAGCTCTGCAAGTACGACGGCAACGGGACCCGCATCCTCTCCAAACGCGAGTTCAAGCAGATCGCCGGTCGAGCCGGACGCAAGGGGTTCGACGACACCGGAACGGTCTGGGCCCAAGCACCGGCCCACGTGGTCAAGAACCTGCACGCCGACGAGCGGGCCGCGAACGATCCCAAGAAGAAAAAGAAGGCGGTCAAGAAGAAACCCCCCGAGCGGGGCTACGCCCACTGGACCGAGGAGACCTTCACCAAACTGATCGACGGTGACCCCGAGCCGTTGCGCTCCAGTTTCACCATCAACCACCAGATGATCATGAGCCTCCTCGACAGGCCCGGCGACGGCTGCGCCGCGGTCACCGACCTGTTGACCGACAACCACGAACCTCGAAAGCGGCAACGACTGCACATCAAGCGAGCCATCTCGATCTACCGATCGTTGGTGGCCGCCGACCTCCTCGAGTTCCCACCTGTCCCCGATGAACTGGGAAGAAAGGTCCGGGTCAACTTCGACCTCCAGGACGATTTCGCCCTCCATCAGCCGTTGTCGCTCTGGGCGCTGGAAGCCATCGGTGAACTCAGCCGCTCGACCGATGCCGACGACGCTCGACTCGACGGCGACACCCACGCGCTCGCCGCACTGACCATCATCGAGTCGATCCTCGAGAACCCCGCGGTCATCATCGCCTCGCAGCTGTCCAAAGCGAAGGACGAGCTGATGGCCGAGATGAAGTCGTCGGGTGTCGAGTACGACGAGCGCATGGCGAGACTCGCCGAGGTCGAGCCGCCGCGCCCACACAAGCAGTGGCTGTACGAGTCCTTCGACCGCTTCCGGGTCAAGCACCCCTGGGTCGGAAGCGACAACGTGCGCCCGAAGTCGGTGGTGCGTGACCTGTACGAACGGGGCATGACCTTCACCGAACACATCAACTTTTACGGGCTCAAGCGCAGCGAGGGCGTAGTGCTCCGCTACTTCACCGACGTGTACAAGGCGCTCGTTCAAAACATCCCGGAGGAGGCCAAGACCGACGAGATCGTCGACCTCACCGAATGGATCGGAGCGGTCGTGCGCCAGGTCGACTCGAGCCTCATCGACGAATGGGAACGTCTCACCAGTCCCGACGCCGAACCCGCCGTGGAGATCCCTCCCGGCGACGACGACGCTCAGGACATCACCCGGAACGAACGAGCGTTCCGGGTCATGACCCGAAACGAGGCCTTCAGGGTTCTCCAGCTCCTCGCCCGCAGACGGACCGTGCAGTTGGCCGAGGAATTCGGAGCGGAGACATCCGAGACGCTCGGTGCGGCACTCGACGACTACTTCGACGAGTACCCCACGCTGCTCACCGACGCCGACGCCCGCAGCCCGCATCGGTTCGTCCTCGCTGGATCCCGGGGCGCTGGTCTGGCCGTCACGCAGACGCTGCACGACCCCGAGGACAACGACGAATGGGTGTTGCGGGCCAACATCGACCTAAACGAGTCCCGCGAGCAGGGAAAGGCCGTGCTCGTGGGGCTACGCCTCGAACGTCTCTGACCCGCGATCAGAGAACGCTGTCCCACCTGCCACCGGCTCGGAGCTTTGTCACCAGGTGCTTGACGTCCTGGGCCCGGCTCTTCGGACATATGAGTGTGACCTCGTCGGTGTGCACGATCACCAGGTCCTCGATGCCGATCAGGGCCGTGAGTCGGCCCTCGGACAGCACGATGTTGTTGGTCGAGTCGATCGACTCGACCGATCCGCGACAGGCGTTGCCGTGCTCATCAGTCGGAAGGTGCTCTGCCACTTCGGGCCAGCTACCGACGTCACCCCAGGCGAAGATGCCTTCGGCCATCAAGATGTTGTCGGCTCGCTCCATGAGCGCGTAGTCGATCGAGATCTTCTCCAGAGGCTCGAACGCCGCGGCGATGGCTGCTGGGAAGTCGTCGGTGTCGACGTCGGGGACGAGGGCATCGATCATGGCTGCGAGCGCTGGAGCATGGATCCTGAACGCGTCGGACAAAGCGTTGACCGACCAGATGAACATGCCCGAGTTCCACGAGAAGTCACCGCTGGCCAGGTACCCAGCTGCGGTCTGGGCATCGGGCTTCTCGACGAAGCGCGTCACTCGCCGAAAAACGACGTCGCCCGGCGCCTCGAAGGGTTCGCCCGCTTCGACGTAGCCGAACGCCGTGCTCGGCCACGTGGGGGTGATGCCGATGGTGATGAGCACATCGTCGGCAGCGGCCACCAGCAGGCCCTCGGCCAGGGTCTGTCGGAAGATTTCGAGGTCGCCCATGACGTGGTCGGCGGTGACCACGCAGAACACCCCCTCGGGATCTCTCGCCTTGACCACGGCGCAGGCCAACGCCACCGCAGCAGCAGTATCTCGCCGCGTTGGTTCGCCGATGACGTTGCCAGGCGGGAGATCGCGCGAACGCTCGACTGTGGCCGCGACGAGATCGGCGCTGGTCAAGACCAAGACCCTCTCGGGCGGGATCAGGCCGGCGAGTCGATCGACCGCCATCTCCAGCATGGTTCGCTCACCCAGCAATGACAGCAGCTGCTTGGGGCGACGCATGGTGCTCGCCGGCCAGAACCGCTCGCCGTAGCCGCCGGCGAGCACCACTGCGTAGGCATGTTCGAGCATCGGGGTGTCCCTTTCTCTGTGTGATCGACTCCGGTGTGATCGACTCCGGTGTGATCGACTCACTGTCGCCCGGCCGTGAGGTCGCGGAAGAGTTGTTCATACGACTCGGCCTGGGCCTCTGGTGTCATGCACCGTTCGACGAACGAACGGGCGTTGGCGCCCATTGCCCGCAGTTCGTCGGGCTGGGCCAACAAGGCGGCCAAAGCGCCCAGGAACTCGGGCACGCAGTCGGGCGGTACGGACTGACCGGCCTGGGCCGCCGCGACGACATTGGCCACCTCCGAGCCCTCGTCGATCGAGGCCAACAACGGGCGTCCGGCGGCCAGGATGCCGTACAACTTCGACGGCGTCGACGACCGGGACAGCCCCGATTTCAGCAGCACCAGGTGCAGGTCGGCCGATCCCAGCACGTCGCTGACTGCTTCACGAGGGGCGAAGTCGGTAACGAGGACATTGGGTCGCCGTGCGGCCCACAGGTCGACCTCGGCTCGAGCGGCCCCTTCACCGTTGATGACGAACTGCACGTCGGGTCGATCTGCGTACGCGTCGGCCGCGGCCTTCACCAGACCGAACGACTGTGAGAGGCCGACATTGCCGCTGTACATCACCACCGTCTTGTCGTCGAGACCGTGGGTCCGCCGGTAATCGGTCGATGAGCCGGCGTCTCGATCGACGACCTGCACGCGATCGAGATCCACGAAGTTCTGGATGATGTGAACCTTCTCAGGCCGGTCGGCCTTGGCCCGTACGTTCGCGGCCTGGTCATCGGAGAGCACGGTCACCGCGTCGGCCCGGCGGTAGAGCGAGCGCTCGTGCTTCTTCGCCCACTGCACGACCGTCTGATTGTTGAGGGCCCCCAGCTCGATCGCCACATCGGGGAAGATGTCCTGGACGTTGAAGACGAACGGCACCCGCCATCGGCGGGCCACCGTCCACGCGGCGTCACCGAGGAAGATCGGCGGCGACATGCCGAGCACAACGTCGGGCTTCGAGAGAGTGAGCGCTGAGCCGGCGACCAGCGCCGTGAAGCCGGCGAATCCGAGAGCACGGGCAGGCACGTTGGTCTTCTCGGTCGGGAAGGGCCACACCCGGGTCACCGAACCGAAGTCCGTGTACTCCCTGCGCCATGGCCGTCCGGACCATTCCGGTTCGACGCGGTGCCGGTGATACCAAGGCAGGCTGCTGATGACGTCGATGCGATGTCCCCTGGCGGCCAGCGCATGGACGAGACGGGTCATGACCTCGCCGGTGGCGGCGTGCAGATCGGGTTCGAAATGAGGACAGAGCACCTGAATCTTCATCCGAGCGACTCACCATACGCTTCGAGCAATGCTCGACCGGCTACCTCGGCCGTGAAGTCCTTCGCCCGTTCGCGCCCGGCCTCCACCAAGCGGGCGACCAGCGCACCATCGGTGAGGACCCGTTCGACGCCCTCCGCCAGAGCTCGTGGCGACTGCGGTTGCACGAGCACCGCCGCTCCCCCGGCCACCTCGGGCAACGCCGTCGCGTCGGCTGCGACGACCGGAACACCATGTGCCATCGCTTCGATCAGAGGATTGCCGAAGCCCTCGTAGACCGATGGGAAAACGAGTGCGGTCGCGCCCCGCAACAACGTCTCGAGTCGCTGAGCGGGAACGCGGCCGAGGACGTCGATGCGGTCGCCGAGTCCCGAGGTGTCGATGCACTGTGCCAGATCGACCGCCGCCGCTCCCGGCGAACCGGTGAACACCAAACGAAGATCGGCGAACCGATCGGCCAATGTGACGAAGGCCTCGACAGCATCAACATGGCGCTTGTGGCGGTGTGAGACCGCCGGGTACAGCAGATAGCGGCCGCTCCCTGCGGGACGGCTTCCGGACGGATCGGATCGAACGTCCGGGGCCACCGTGGCGTGGACCGGCGGGACAACGCTGAGCCTCGACGCCTCGACGCCAAGTAGGTCTGCGGCTCGGCGGCCGGTGAACAGCGAAGGGGTGATGACCCGGTTGGCGACCCGAGCGACGCGCGGGAGCATGACCGAGAACCATCGGCGTTGGGTCGAACTGAAGTTCTGCGGAAGGTCGAGCGGCTGCAGATCGTGAATGGTCACGACCGACCGGCCTACCGTCCCGTAAGGAGCAACCCCCCCGCCGTGATGCACGAGGGCGTCACGGCGAGAGTGCCAAGCCAGCCAGGAGCTCTCCAGCGCGAACCGGGCCGGCTTGGTCCTCACCGCGACAGGCAAGGTCAACACCTCGAACCGACCGACCAAGTCGGGATGGGCCATCGGCAGCGTCGGCTGGGCATACACCCGCAGCCGGATGGAGGACGGCGACCGGGCACCCAGGTCCGAAACCGCCCGGAGGAGGTTGACCGTGTACTCCTCGCTTCCGCCGACGACCCCGGGGATGAGCCACAGCAGGTTGACTCCGACGCGCGCCGGGGATGAGGTCGGGCTCATCGACCGAGCACGTCGTCGAAAGCGGCCGCATAGCCCGCCGCCGTCGACGCCCATGTTCGCTCGGCGGCCCGTCGTGGGCCCGCGAGCCGCAGTCGCGAGGCCAGGTCGTCATCGTCGAGGATCGAGCGCACGCCGGCAGCAATCGCCTCTGGGTCGTGGGGGTCCACCAAGACGGCCGCGCCACCCGCAACCTCCTCGGTCGCGGTTCCCGCCGATGTCACGACCGGCGTGCCCTGGGCCATGGCCTCGAGCACCGGCAAGCCGAACCCCTCGGCCAGGGAGGGGAATGCGAAGACCGAAGCGGCCGCGTAGAGCGCGTGGAGGTCGGTTTCGGCAACGCGCCCGACGCGTACCGCTCGGGAGCCGAGCGGTACGAGAAGGTCGGCGTCGTCGATCACCCAGCCGTCAGGTCCGGCGACGACCAAAGGAATGTCGGGCAGGCGGCTCATCGCAGCGACGAGATTCCGAAGGTTCTTGCGCGGTTCGATGGTGCCCACCCAGAGCACGAACTCCTCGGGCAGCGCGAGACGGGCCCGCACCTCGGCCACCTGCTCCGCCGTCACGTCGACCAATTCGACGCCGAGGGGAGTGACGCGGACCCGGTCACGGTCGATGCCTCGTCCCACGATGTCTTCGGCCACCAGTTCGGTGGGACACACCAAGAGATCGGCACGCTCGCGAGCCGCCTGCCACGCTTTCGGGAAGAACCGTCGGCCGCGCGCGCTCAGCCGCTCCGGATGCTCCAGGAAGTCGAGATCGTGGACCGACACCACGAGCGGCGAGCTCGCGGGCGGCACCGCCATCGCCGCGGCCCAGATCAGATCAACCGGCCCGAGTACCTGCTCGACCGGGAAGAGGCCCAGGCGATGCCACGACTCGTAGAGCGCCGGTCGAGGCACGGAGTAGTGGTGCACGGGGAACGGGAGCTCGACTGCCGCGAGCGCGGACTTGGAGTGGCGGGCTGCCACCCCTGCGATCTCGAATCGGCCATCGTCCAGCAACGCTTCGGCGATCCGAAGGATCGCTCGGGCCGTACCGCCGGGGACCTTGTGCCAGAACGGCTCAGCGGTGACGGCTACCCGGGGGATCACACCCCGATGCTAGAGCCCGAGTTCCCGGGCGAAGTGCTCCGCTGTCCGGGTGACCCCATCTCGGAGCTCGATGGCCGGTTCGAAGCCGAGCTCGCGGAGCGCGACCGCCAGGTCCGGCTTCCGCTGCAGAGGATCGTCCTGAGGAAGCGGGTGGAAGGCCAACTCGCTCGAGCTGTTTGTGATGTCGATCACCGCTTCGGCCAATTCGAGGACCGTGAATTCGTTGGGGTTACCGATATTGACCGGATTCTGATAGTCGCTGTCGAGCAGGCGCAGCTGACCCTCGATCTGGTCGTCGACGTAGCAGAAGCTCCTGGTCTGCTGACCCTCACCGAAGATGCTGAGCGGCTGGCCCTGCAGCGCCTGGATGATGAACGTCGAGACCACCCGACCGTCATCGGGGCGCATCCGGGGACCGTAGGTGTTGAACGTCCGCACGATCCGGATGTCGACCCCGTGATGACGGTGATAGGCCATCGTGATGGCCTCGGCGAACCGCTTGGCTTCGTCGTACATGCTTCGAGGCCCGACGGGGTTGACGTTCCCCCAGTAGGTTTCGGGCTGCGGGTGTACCTGAGGATCGCCGTAGATTTCGCTGGTCGAGTTGAGGTGGAACTTGGCCCCTTTTCCCTTGGCCAGCCCCAGACAGTTGTGGGTACCCAAGCTGCCGACCTTGAGGATCTGGATCGGCATCCGGCTGAAGTCGACGGGCGAAGCCGGGCTGGCCAGATGCATCACGCCGTCGACGTCGCCTGGAACCCAGATGTGGTTCGAGACATCGTGACGGACGAAGGAGAATCCGTCGACCCTGAAGAGGTGCTCGATGTTCTGCACCCGGCCGGTGAGGAGATTGTCGAGGCAGACGACCTCCTCACCACGTGCGAGCAGGCGTTCGCACAGGTGGGAGCCGAGAAACCCGGCTCCACCGGTCACGACGATTCGGGCCATGTCAGCGGCCCGCCCCGCGGTAACTGAAGCCGCGGCGTCGGAGTGCGTGACCATCGAGGATGTTGCGGGCGTCGACCACGGCCCGCCCCGCCATCTGGGTGGACACCTGGTCGAGATCCAGCCACCGGAACTCGTCCCATTCCGTGAGCACGACCAGCACCTCGGCTTCCTTGACCGCGGCGTAGGGATCCGAGCACACGTTGAGCGCCGGCACCTCCGAAATGGGGCCCTTGACCGCCGGGTCGTAGCCATGTACTTCGATACCGGCGGCGATGAGTCGACTGATCACCTCGAGCGATGGCGACTGGCGGAGATCGTCGATGCCCGCTTTGAACGTGAGACCCCAGACGCCGACTCGCTTGCCCTTGACGTCATCGCCCAACGCGTCGATCACCTTCTGGGCGGTGCGGTCGAACTGCTCGTCGTTAACCCGCAGCACCTCCCGAAGGAAGCTGAAGTCGTAGCCTGCATCTTCGGCGATGCGGGCCAGTGCCAGGGTGTCCTTCGGGAAGCAGCTGCCGCCCCAGCAAGGGCCGGGATGCAGGAATTCCTTGCCGATCCGGTGGTCATACCCCATGCCGAGGACAACGTCGTTGATGTCGGCTCCCACGGCCTCGCACAGGTTGGCGACCGCATTGATGAACGAGAGCTTCGATGCGAGGAACGCGTTTGCCGCGTACTTGATGGTCTCAGCGGAGATCGGATCGGTGACCATGATCGGCGCCCGCACCTTGGTGTAGAGACCGGCGACCCGGATCGCGGCCTCCTGGTCGCTCGACCCGATGACGACGCGATCGGGGGTGAGGAAGTCGGCGACTGCAGTCCCCTCCCGAAGGAACTCTGGGTTGGAGACGACCGAGACGTCGGAACGGCCGAGCACTCGCCCGACGACCTCGGTGGAGCCGACAGGCACCGTCGACTTGTTGACAACGACGGACCGTGTGGGCAGGACTGGTGCTATCTCGGATGCCGCGGCCTGCAGATACGAGAGATCCGCGGAGCCATCCTGGCCCTGTGGGGTCGGCACGCACAGATAGTGGAATTCGGAGTCCTTCGAGGCGGTGGCCGCGCCGAGTACGAAACGGAGCTTGCCGGAGGCGAGCCCCTCGACCACCAGCCGCTCGAGACCGTGTTCGACGATCGGAACCTCGCCACGACACAGCCGATCCACCTTCTCCTCATCGATGTCGGCGCAGATCACGTCGTGGCCGAGGTGAGCGAAGCACGCTCCGGTTGTGAGCCCGACGTAGCCGGTTCAGACCCGACTTCGGCGGGTTGTTTGCGTTGTGGCTGGTAGTCGGGGCGCGGTTGGGGTTTGTTTCCCCTACATCTCTCTCGGTGGTGTTCGCCCTGTCAGGTGAGGTGGGCGTTGTCCCAGGTGGTGGTGTTGATTCCGAGCGCGGTGAGGATCGAGGTCTGTAACGGGTTGCGGCGTGTGATGACTTGGATGTGGTGGTCGCCGGCGTCGAGGTGGTGGACGCGGATCCGGTTCAGTTCGGCGAGGGCCCGGCGGGCGCTGATGGTCTGGTCGCCCAGGTCGGGGTCGCGGATGTCGGCGGCGGCGAGGCGGTTGGCGATCACGGCTTCGATGACGGCGGCGAGGACGCAGATGGCGATGTGGCCTCGGACGCGGGTTTCGGTCCAGTGGAACACGGGCCGCAGTCCAAGGAAGTCTTTCATGACCCGGAAGCGGGCTTCGACGTTGGTGAGGCTCTGGTAGTGGCTGACCACTTCGCTGGTGGATGCCTGGTCGGTGGTGAGCGATGTGGTGATCACGTAGCGGCCGGCGAGGAGTCGTTCGTCGTAGTCGAGGGTTTCGGGGTTGTAACGCCAGGTGAACTGTCCGGCGATGATGGTGGTGGTGAAACAGCGGGCGACACCGGAGTCGCGCAGGATCCGGTCGGCGGCTGCACCGATTTTGGCGGCGTCTTTCAGTTTGCCGGTACGGACCCGGCTGGCCAGAGCGATCAACGCGTCTTCGGTCCGGGTCAGGAGTTGTTCGCGGCGGATGTCGTCGCGGCGGCGCCGGGAGGGGGAGTCGATCACGATGTAGCGGCGGGCGTCGTGGGTGACTTCGCACGCTGTGCGTCCTCCCGCCACGCCGATCCAGTCGACGTCGCCTGCGGCGGCGGCCTCCAGCACCGTTTCGACGTCGTGGTCGCAGTGCAACTTCGTGGCCAGGACGTGATCGAATCCGGCTTCAGACACGGTCGCCAGGTTGTCGGCGCTGATCAGGCCACGGTCGGCGACCACGGCGATACGGCCGACCCCGAAACGTTGTTGCAGGTCGGTCAACACCTTCGGGAGGGTCGAAGCGTCGTTGGTGTTGCCGGGGAACACGTGATGCGCGATCGGGATCCCGTCACCGGTGACCAGCAGCCCGATCATGACCTGCGGCCGGTCGGAGCGTTTGTCACGCGAGTACCCGAACCGGCGTGACGGGAACCGGTCGCCGCCGGGGGTCGCGGTCTCGAAATAGGCTGAGGACAAATCGTAGCAGCAGAGCCGCAACTCCAACCCGAGCAGGGTGATCAGCCGGGCATACAGGTGGGTCTCGACGGTCGGTTTCAGGTCGGCGACCGCGTCCAAAGCCCGGTACAGCTGATCGAGTGACGGTGCGGTGACGTCGTCGGGGAGTTGCACGTCGGCGTCGACCCATTCCAGGATCGTGCGCCGTTTCGACAACGGCGAGATCAGCCGGTTCGCGACCAGCACGAACACCGAGTCGGCGAGATGCCCCGAGTTCTTGCGGGCCCCGGTGAAACACCCATCCAGGCCGAGCTCGCGGAACACGGCGTGGACCGCGGTGATCGCCCCGAACCCCGGTGCGCCATCGGCCTCAAGCCCGCCGACCGGCAGCCACGTGTCCGCAGCGTGCTGCTGCAACGCGCCGATGATCCGATCCAACTGCCCCGAATCGCGCAGTTCCGACACCTCACCCAGGCGCAACAAGGTCCGCTGGGTGACCTGTTAACCGGTCCGCACCGCCTCAACCAACGACAGATACCGGTACTCGACATCGCCCCGACGTCGAGTCGTCACTTTCACGTACATGCCGCCAACTATACGCCCCAACGAACCCCGACGGAAGCAGGATGTCGCCCCTACATTTCACACCGGAACATAAACCGCAACCAAGAAACCCCTGCTCACAGCATCGCGCCCCCCGAAAGACCGCCCCAACCCGCCGAACTCGGGTCCGATGACTGCAATGCTCGCCATGAACGCTTGTCTCCTCGATGAGTGCTGACTCAGTCAGGCTATCGACCGCACATACCCCGGGGTGCACAGTGAATGTTCCCAACGAAAGGGTTTACGCGGTCGTGCGCGTTTGGTGGAAATTCGACCGATGGCGGCTGGCTCTTATTCGCAACCGTCGGCGGAGGGAGCGGGAGTCGCCACGTCCTCCGCGCCGGCCACGGTGGTTTCGATTTCAACCGGATCATCGACCGATAGGTCGTCTACCAGCGGAAACTCTGGCACGACCAGTTCGAAAGCCCCCACGGTCACCCGAATGTTCCTGGCGACCAGTGGAACCCTTGCATCGGCCGGCAGCAGCCGGACCGCCGGCGGAAATCCCAACTCTTCCTGGAGTGCAGCGGCCACGACCGACGCAGCGGCTGCCCCGTCGGGACCATGGAATACCGACACTCCCGGCGCCAGATTGCTGCCGGATTTGGTCGTTGGCTCGAAGCCGCGCCGTGACAGCGAAGCGGCCAACGACTCGGTGCTCTCCGCCTCTGAACGGGCATGGACGAGTTCGAGCCCGACGGTCGACGGGTCGTCGGCCGAGGCCCCGCGGAAATAGGCGAGAAGCGGTTCGGCCTGATCGGTCAGCGGCAGTTCTGCATTGGCCGCACCGACACTGCCCGACCGAGTCGGGAAGGTATAGGTGGCGAGCTCCCCCGGCTCGAACGATCCATAGGTCCGACCGAGGTCGATCAACAACTGCGGGGTGAATTGCTGATCGATGGACACGTTCTTCAGGCCAGCGTCGATCAGATCGCTCAGCACGAAGGGGTTGCGGGCGCCCAGTTCGATGGCCCGGGCGCCGAGTCGCTGGAGGAATTCCTGTTGACGACGAATCCGGCCGAGGTCGCTGGTCGGATCGGTCCTCCAGCGTCCGTCCACCATCGTCTGGTAGTAGCGGCTCCGGACATAGGCCAGCGCGGTGGGAGGATCAAGGGCCCGACAGCCGGCTTCGAGCATCTCGAACCCGGTCTGCGTGGCCCGGGTCTCGGGATTCCAGTCGCGCGCGGGCTCCGGGAAGTAGACCTCGACGGAACCCACCGCCTCGACCAGGCCTTCGAAACCGGCGAAATCGATGTTCACGAAGTAGTTGATCGGTACGTCGAAGTTCTCCTCGATGGTGTCGATGAGTTCGGCTGGGCCTCCGGTTGCGAACGCCTTGTTGATCTTGGCCTCCTGGCCGGTCGCCGCCATCTCGACCCAGAGATCGCGAGGGAACGAGAGCAACGCTGCGCTTCCGTCACGCTCGTCGAGGTGGGCGATGATGATCACATCGCCATTCCGCTCGCCCCGCCTGCCGTTCAAGACCGAACGGTCACGATCGAGACCCGCGGCGGAGTCCGAACCGACCATCAAGATGTTGATGACCTGAGGGCTGCTGCGCAGGGTTTCCGGGGGTGTCAACGACGTGGCCAGCTGGACCCGGATCACTGACGACGCCTTCTCCCACGAGAGCTGGAGCAGCCACGCCATCGACAGCGCGACGCCGATCAAGAACACGTTAGCCGCCAGGAGCAACCGCTGCGGCCAGCTTCGTCGCAATCGCCCGGACCGACTCACGCCGGCAACGCCCCCGACTCAGCGCGGTCCCATGGCCGGATCGCCAGCAGGGTGCCCCGCGTGACCGACACCTCGGCGACGGAGGCCGCGAACAGGTTGCTCACACCTCGAGGCGAGCCGGCGCTCAGGGTCTCGCCTCCAAGCGGATAGTGCAGACCGCTGGCGTACACCCCCTCGGCATCGCCGCCGTAGGGGAGCAGACTCAAAAGCGCTCCGACCGTCCCGGTCAACGCTCGCTTGTCATGGATGACCGAGAGTTCGCCTCCGTCGAGGAACGCGTCGATCGTCACTCCGGCGAAACGACGGTCGGCCAGCAGGGCAACGTTGGCCAGGAGATGATCGGGGCGGCCCCCGTCGATGGCCACCACCAGAATGCGTTCGGGCCCGGTCGCCATTGCTTCGATCAGCGCGAGTTCCAAGTCGGTTTCGGCCTTGGCCGTGGGGTGTCGGACGATCCGGGTTCCCTCTCTCTCGGCGTCGAGCAGCCCGGCGGCGGTCACCGAATCGAAGTCCCCCACCGCGAGATCGATGCGGACGCCGTGGGCTCGTGCGCGATCGACACCCGAGTCGGCCGCGATGACGAGATGGGGAACGGGCAAACGGGACATGTGTTGAGGTGCGAGGTTGTCGCCCCCGCCGAAGACGAGCACCGTACGAGGACCGACCGAATGCGACACTGTCGAGCATCGTAGATGCTGCAATCGCCCGTCCGTGTTCGAGCAGCAGCCTTCAGACGGGTAGGTTCTGACCATGCTGAAACGCACGATCTACACCGACGAGCACGAACTGTTCCGCGAAAGCTTCCGCGCCTTCGTGGACAAGGAGATCGTGCCCAACGTCGACCAGTGGGAACAAGAGGGCAAGGTCGATGTCTCGATGTTCGAGAAGGCCGGTGCCAGCGGGTTCCTGGGCATGGAGATCCCCGAGGCACTCGGTGGCGGTGGAGTGGACGACTTCCGGTTCAACGCCATCATCAATGAAGAAATCCAAGCCGCCGGCGCCATGGGTTCGGGCATGTGCATCACGTTGCACAACGACATCTGTCTCCCCTACTTCACGAAGTGCACCAACGACGAACAGAAGGAACGGTGGTTTCCCGGCCTGGCCTCCGGGTCGGCCATGGCCGCGATCGCCATGACCGAGCCCGGCACCGGATCGGATCTCGCTGGGGTGCGAACGACCGCGATCAAGGACGGCGACAGCTACATCGTCAACGGATCCAAGACGTTCATCACCAACGGCATCAATTCGTCGCTGGTCATCGTTGCCGCCAAGACCGATCCGTCCCAGGCTCACCGGGGCATGAGCCTCCTGGTCGTCGAGGAGGGCATGGAGGGCTTCAGTCGAGGACGGAACCTGGAGAAGATCGGGCTCCACGCTCAGGACACCGCCGAGCTCATCTTCGAAGACGTCCGGGTCCCCGCGGCCAACCTGCTGGGTGAGGCAGGCCACGGCTTCTTCATGCTGGTCGACAATCTCCCCAGGGAACGCCTGTCGTTGGCGATCGGCGCGCTTTCGCACGCCCAGGCGGCGTTCGGTTGGACGGTCGACTACTGCAAGGATCGTCAAGCGTTCGGCCAGCCCATCGGGTCGTTCCAACACTCGAAGTTCAAGTTGGCCGAGATGAAGACCGAGCTCGACATCGCCCGGGTGTTCCTCGACCGCCAGATCGAGGCCTACCTGGCCCGCGAACTCACAGCGGACGACGCGGCCGCGGCCAAGTGGTGGGTCACCGAACTGGAGAACCGGGTGACCGATACCTGCCTGCAGCTGCACGGCGGCTACGGCTACATGGAGGAGTACCCCATCGCCCGCGCCTGGCGGGACGCCCGGGTGCAGAAGATCTACGGGGGCACCAACGAAATCATGAAGGAAATCGTCGGCCGATCGTTGGGGTTCTGATGGAGGAGTGGGGGTTCTGATGGAGGAGTGGGGGTTCTGATGGAGGAAATGCCACTTGGGGTCGGCATCGCTCTCGGATTGAGTCAGCTCGCTGCCGGACTTCTGAGCCGTGGATGACCGCGGCTGCGTTGGGCTCGATCGTTCCCGGCATCATCGTCTTGTTCCGCCCAGAGAACACTGCCGGCATGCTGGTGATCATGGTCGGTCTCGCCGTCATGGTCACACTCGTGATGGTGGGCGGGTTCGTCGGCCACTCCGCAGCGGTCGAGTTCCGGGATGGCTCAGGCTGACCCTCCGGGCAGGCCGAACGCTTCTTCGAGCAGTGCTACTCGAGCTTCCAGGCCGATGATGCGGGCCTCGAGCTCAGACCGGCTCGCAGGGGTTCTCCCCTCGTCCCGATCGACGCGTCGCTGATCGGGGACTGCCTGGTCGTGGGCAACGGCCCAGTTGCCCGCACCCAACGCCGGCTCGCCGGCCAGGAGGTGGGTCCAGCGGTTCTGGCTTTGGCCAGGACCACGGCCGAGATCGACGACCAGCGGCTCGGGGCGGTCCGCAAGCGAGGCGAGCGTCTCCTCGACCGCGGTCAGATCGTCGAAGGAGACATAGCGGTCGGTGCGGGTGCGGAGTTCTCCCGGCGTCTGGGGGCCTCGGAGCGCCAGCACCGCAAGCAACGCCTGCTGCCGGTCGTCGAGCGACCAGACCTCGCCCAGCACGTGACGATGCTTCTCGACCCGACTCCCGCCGGTGACGGTGCGGGCCAACCCGGCGGCCCGCAACAGCTTCATCGCCTCGACCACCATCCGCTCGGTGTACGAGACCACGGGTTCGCGGCTGCTCTTCTGATTGCACGCGTTGAGGAGCGCGTTGGTGGAGAGTGGATACTGATCGGGCGTGGTAGCGCCCTTCTCGATCAGGCAACCCAGCACCCGAATCTCTTCAGCCGTGAAGTCCATCGGGACTGGCTACTACGAGAAGGCACTGTGGCCGGTGATGGCCTGGCCCATCATCAAGGTGTGGATCTCGTTGGTGCCCTCGTAGGTGTACACCGACTCGAGGTTGTTCATGTGTCGGATCACCGGGTATTCGGTGGTGATGCCGTTGGCTCCGAGGATGCCACGGGCCTCGCGTGCGACCGCAAGCGACATGGCGACGTTGTCCTTCTTGCCGAAGCTGACCTGAGCCGGACCGAGGCTCCCGGCGTCCTTCAACCGACCGAGGTGGTAGGCCACCAGTGTGCCGCGCTGCACCTGCACCATGAGATCGACCAGGCGATGCTGGGTCAACTGGAAGCGGCTGATGGGGCCGCCGAACTGGATACGCGTGTTGGCGTAGTCGAGCGCTGACTCATAACACGCCCGGGCGGCTCCGACGGCCCCGAAGGCGATGCCGAAACGGGCCTCATTGAGGCACGACAGCGGCCCTCGCATGGAGGCAACGCCGGGCAGCACGGCCTCGGACGGAAGCCGTACGTCCTCGAGGATCAGCTCCGAGGTCACCGAGGCGCGGAGCGAGACCTTGCGTTCGATCTTGGGGGCCGAGAATCCGGGGGTGTCGGTCGGGACCACGAAACCGCGGATACCGGACTCGGTGCGGGCCCAGACCACCGCGACGTCGGCGATCGAGCCGTTGGTGATCCACATCTTGGTCCCGTTCAGTACCCAGTCGCCGCCGGGCTCCTGTCGAGCGTTGGTCCGCATCGACGACGGGTCCGAGCCAGAGTCCGGCTCGGTCAGGCCGAAACAACCGATGGCGGTACCGGCGGCCATGCGAGGCAGCCACTCCTGCTTGTGTTCCTCCGAGCCGTAGGCCCGAATGGGGAACATGGCCAAGGAACCCTGGACCGACACGAAGCTGCGGAGTCCGGAGTCGCCGTACTCGAGCTCCATGCAGGCAAGGCCGTACATCATGGCCGAGGACCCGGCGCAGCCGTAGCCCTGCAGATGCATGCCGAAGAGACCGAGATCACCAACTGCCTTCGACACTTCCTTGTAGGGGAAGTCGCCGGCGTCGAACCATTCGCCGACGTGGGGCAGGATCTTGTCGTTCACGTACCGGCGAACGGTGTCGCGGAGCAGGATCTCGTCGTCGGCCAACAAGGTGTCGGTCGCCAGGAAGTCCTTGGGGTTCTCTTGTTTGGGTCGCAGTGGTTCGGCCATCGCAGAACTCTATTGGCTGTCGGCAGATGGTGTGCCTATGTGCCCGGCACCCCATCGACGTCGGCCAGAGCGGCACGGAGTCGGTCGGCCATCTCGTCGAGACGATCTGCGTGCGGTGAAGTGTCGGCGTTTCGGAAGTCCAGATTCTCCATGCCCTGAAGAGGGATGACGTGCAGATGGGTGTGCGGCACCTCGAAACCGGCAACCAGGAGGCCGATTCGTTGGCACGGCACGACCGACTTCTGCGCGGTACCGATGATGTGGGCGACCCGCATCAGGTGGGCGGCGAGCGCGGGGTCGAGGTCGATCCAATGGTCGATCTCGGCCCGCGGAATGACCAGACAGTGACCCGGATGGAGCGGTCGGATATCGAGCATCGCGATGCACAGTTCGTCGGACCAGACGATCCGCCCTGGGATCTCGCCGTGGATGATGCGGGTGAAGATCGACGCCATGGCCTCCGATGCTATTCGCGCGGGGGCACGCGGGCGCGCCACCATTCGCCCGACGGCTCGGCAGCGACAATGATGCACGGATGGCTGAATCCCCCGCGACCGACCCAATCGCAACCGTGCACCTGACGACCGAGAACGGCATCGCAACCATCGTGCTCGATGCCCCCGAGCGGAAGAACGCTCTGTCGGTCGGCATGGTCAACGCACTGGGCGACTCGCTCGAGGCCGCCATTGCCGATCCCGAAGCCCGGGTCATCGTCATCACCAACACCGGCAACACCTTCTGCGCCGGGGCCGATCTGAAGGCGGACCGACCGGGCATCGTCGACGCCGACCAGGCCCGGTGGACCTTCATCCAAGTGATGGAACGCATCATGAACGCGCCGAAACCGGTCATCGGCCGGGCCAACGGCCACGTCACCGCCGGAGGGGTCGGACTCCTGGCGGCGTGCGACATCTCGGTCCTGCGCGATGACGCCAAGATCGGATTCACCGAGGCCCGGCTTGGCGTTTCACCGGCGGTGATCTCGGTCGTCTGCCTGCCGAAGATGCGACGGGCCGACGCCAGTGAGTTGTTCCTGACCGCCGATCGCTTCACCGCCCAACGAGCCGTCGAAGTCGGCCTCGTCAACGCTGCTGTTCCGGCGGACCAGCTCGACGACAAGATCGAGGAGTACCTGGACAAGGTGCTCCGCGGAGGTCCGCTGGCACTGGCTGCGTGCAAGGAACTCATCACCCGGGTTCCGCAGATGTCGACGTCGGAAGCCTTCGAGTTCACCGGACCCTTCTCGGCTGCCCTTTTCGCCTCTGAGGAGGGACAGGCCGGGATCGCCGCGTTCCGCGAGCATCGACCGGCGCCCTGGGTCCCAGCCGACCGCGCCGGTCGTGAGAATCGCTGAGGCAACCGGGACCTTGTCCTCTGGCCACCGGAGCGTTTGGGGAGTTCGGTTGAGGAGTGACCGAGCAATCGTCGACCGTCGCTGAAACGCACATCTCGACCGTCTTCTTCGCGGGCGGCAGGCCTACAAACTGCTCAAGCCAGTGAAGACCAGCTTCCTCGACCACTCGACCGCCACCAATCGGCTGGCCGACATCGACGCCGAGTTGGCTCTCAATCGCCGCCTGGCCCCCGACGTGTACCTCGGTACCGCAGATGTGACCGAGGGCGATGCCGTGGTCGACCGCATGCTGGTGATGCGGCGGCTTCCCGCCGATCGGCGACTGACCGCTCTCGTGAACTCGCCCGAGCTCCACGATCAGCTCCGGGCCGTCGCCCGAGCGGTCGCGGTGTTCCACGCCGGCCTCGAACCGCTTCGCTACACCGTGACCGGTGGCAGGAGCGTCGCCGAGATCGCCGGCCGCGATGCGGTCTGGCAGAACTGGAAGGACAACTTCGTTGACCTCGAACCGCTGGTCGGTCGACTGATCCCCTTCGAGGACGCGCAAGAAGTGGAGCATTCGGTCGATCAATTCCTCGGTCATCACTCAGCCATGTTCGAGGACCGGATCGCTGCCGGCTTCGTTCGAGACGGCCACGGCGATCTGACCGCCGAGGACATCTTCTGCCTCCCCGATGGACCACGCATCCTGGATTGCCTCGCCTTCTCTCCCGAACTCCGCATCGGCGATGTCCTCCTCGACGTGGCCTTCCTGGCCATGGACCTCGATCGACTGTGCGGACCCGGGCTGGCAGCCGAGTTCATGGGTTACTACCGGGAGTTCACCAACGAGCACCATGCCTCGTCGCTCGCCCACCACTACGTCGCCTATCGGGCCCATGTTCGGGCAAAGGTCGCCGGACTCCGAGCGCTGCACGGCGACGAGAGCCAGGCGACCCTGACGCGGGTGTACCACGACCTCTGTCTGCAACACCTCCGAAGGGCAAACCTCACCCTCATCCTGGTCGGCGGAACGCCGGGCACCGGCAAGACCACCCTCGCTGAGGGTCTTTCCGGGGTCCTCGGCTCGATGCTGCTGTCCACAGACGAGCTTCGTAAAGACCTGACCGGCGTCGACCACCTCGACCGACGATTCGTCGAAACCGACACCGGCATCTACGACCGATCGGCCACCGAGAAGACCTACACCGAGCTGCTGCGTCGAGCCGGAACGCTGCTCGACCGGGGCGAATCGGTGGTGCTCGACGCTTCCTGGAGCCAGGCGGCGCTCCGCGAGCAAGCGAGGCGGCTGGCCGCCGACAAGGGCGCTGATGTGGTCGAGTTCGAGTGCGTGCTCGATGCCGCCGAGGCGAAGAACCGGATCGAGCGCCGGCTCGAACAAGGAACCGACCCTTCCGACGCTCGACCGGAGTTGTTGGACGAACTGCGTGCACGCTTCCATCCGTGGCCGACGGCGGCACGCATCGACAGCTCGGCCCCTCGGTCAGCGATGGTCGAGGCCACCCTCGTGCACCTTCACCGTGTGCTCATCCGGCTCGGCGAGGGCAGCCCGCCCGACGCGCAGCCGGCAGACCGAAGGACGGCCGGTCAGCCGACGTCCGGGTAGACCGATGGTGGCGGTCCGGGAATCCCCGGTCCCTCGCAGAACCAGCAGGTCGAATCGGTTGGGCCTGTCCAAGCGACCTCACAGGGCAGGCAGCTCATCCGAAGTCCGACTCGGCGGTATCGCGGCGCGCGGATCGATCCGGAAGGGGTGGCGACGGAAGAGAAGGCGGGCACCATCCCACGATCGGTCGACCGAGCCGTCGAATGAGGGAGTCGATCCGAAAACTGAGTCCGCCGGCCCTGAGTTCGGACCGGCGGATTCGCTGATTGTCGGTTGTTCTGGTTGGAGTTCGGTGGGCTACCTGAGCTCGCTCCGTACGGGAATCCCTCGCAACGTCGCCAGCGCGTCACGAACCAGATCGGTACCTGTCAAACCACTCTGACGTTTTGCGCTTCGTCCCCTTTGCGACCCGGTCCGATCTCGAACTCGACGGCCTGCCCCTCTTCGAGCGTGCGGTACCCCGCCCCCTCGATGTTGGAGAAGTGCACGAAGACGTCATCGCCATCGGTTCGGGAGATGAATCCATATCCCTTCTCTGCGTTAAAGAACTTTACGGTTCCCGTCGCCATTGCTGCATTCCTTGCTTGTACGGAGCCCTTCGCTTGGCAGGCTCATTCGGGCAAAGAACAGAGCCGCCGCTCCCCACGCGCTCGGCGACCGAAAACATTCCGGTCTGTCCCGCTGCCGACGGGCCGGCGACTCGTTTCCGTTCGAAGGAGTCCTGGCCTGTCATGCTGTTCGTCGTGGATGAAGCTCGGCTCGTCGTCATCACTGGAATCATGGCCTCGGGCAAGTCGACCATCGCCCAGGCGTTGGCCGAACGTCTCCCCGCCGCGGCTCACGTACGCGGCGACCACTACCGCCGTTGCATCGTGAGCGGCCGTGAGGAGATGTCAACCGATCCATCCGACGAGGCGCTTGCCCAACTCCGGCTGCGATATCGCCTGGCCCTGTCGACCGCCGAACAGTATCGACGAGCGGGCTTCGACGCGATCGTCCAGGACGTCATCATCGGACCGCTGCTGGCGGAGTTCGTCGCCATGGTCGCCCATCGGCCCTTCTCCCTGGTGGTCCTCGCTCCCCTACCCGCCGAGGTGACTCGTCGAGAGGATCAGCGAGCGAAGACCGGCTATGGCTCCTTCTCGCCCGGCCGGCTCGACGCCATCCTGAGATCGGACACCCCTCGCCTCGGCTATTGGCTCGACTCGACGGACTTGGCGGTCGAGCAGAGCGTCGACCACATCCTCGCCAACCTCGACGGGGCCGCACGGATCGATGTGCCATCGCCTGGGTCGTCCCGACGGCCTGAGCTGGAAGTCGGAGACCGCGCTGGGGTGCAGCTTCGGCCGGCACGGCGGACGGATCTTCGATGGCTGGCGGAGGTGGCGTGCGACCCAAATCTGACCGGCGAGCACAATTGGGGTGGCGAACCGCGGGGCGTCGAGACGGTGCTGGCCGAGTTGCAGACAGACTTCGACCGGGGCGGCCTGCTCGAGAGTGCCGACGGCACGCTGATCGTCTGCCTCGACGATGGCACCCGGATCGGCGACGTCTCGTGGCGGACCGAGCAATGGGGTCCGTCGTCGAGGAGTCGCTGTCCTGCTATCGGCATCAATCTCCTACCCACCTACCGCGGCCGCGGGCACGGGACGGCAGCGCAACGGCTGCTCGTCGACTACCTGTTCCGCCGTGATCCGCTGCTCCACCGGGTGCAATCCGACACTGCGCTCGACAATCCCGCCGAGCGCCGGTCGCCGGCCAAGGTAGGGATGGTCGAAGAGGGCATCGTCCGCAACGCCGAGTTCCGCAACGGCCGGTTCCACGACCATGTCCTGTTCAGCATCCTGCGTTCGGACTGGAACGGTGCGGACAAGGCCGCGTTCACCACGCTGGACGAAGAACACCCGGGCGCCGGCGGATTGGGGTGAAACAGCGGTGGCTGAGTCATACGTCCGCCGGCGTGGAGAGGATGGGTGAACGGAGCCCCGAGGAACTGATCAGGGAGAGGCGGGCGGCA